>NZ_NQMR01000060.1 GCF_002276045.1 Pseudoalteromonas sp. NBT06-2
TCAGAAATGCGCGATCCCACCCTATATGGAGTTGAGTTATACCCAAATTTAAGTAGACATTTATAGGTAAATCTTTAGTCTAAAGGTTTTCCTTTTATACTTTTGGATGTTATGACAAAACCGACTTTATATTATGTATATGATCCTATGTGCAGTTGGTGCTGGGGCTATAAAAATGTCTGGGATAAACTCAGACAAGTATTAGCACCCTTTATTAATATTGATTATATGGTGGGTGGATTAGCGCCAGATTCAGATGTTACTATGTCCAAAAAAATGCAGGAGTTCTTACAATCTACCTGGAAAAAAATAGAAACTGAGATAGGAACTCAGTTTAATCATGAATTTTGGAATGTATGTACACCTAGGCGTTCAACATATCCTGCCTGTAGAGCTGTTATTATCGCAAGAGAATACCAATTAGAACAACAAATGCTTGATGCAATACAAAAAGCTTATTATCTTAACGCAAAAAATCCTTCAGATAACGCAGTTTTAATCTCTTTGGCTAAAGAGCTTGGCATAGATGAAAGAGAATTCACTAACAAACTTGTCAGTAAAACAGTTAATAATTTTCTGATTGATGAAATTGCGCTTATACAAAAAATGCCTGTTCAAGGGTTTCCTTCTCTTATTCTACTACATCACGGGCAATATCATCAAATACCAATAAATTATAACGATTGGACTAAAACTTTTGGAAATATAAAGTCATATCTTTAAGTTGATACAACGACAAACTAGTGGAACAATTTATTAAAAGATAGGAAACCATGCCTGTAATTCAAGCTCAACTAGTATTGAAAATAGGCTAATAGTTATAGACTATTTGTATTCGGGTGATCATGGAGGTGTTGTTACTACTTGTGAAGGAATCTCATTTTAAGAGAGTCGGGAAATTGGTTCTGTCGGCCATCAGGTGTCAGAGAAGGACGTGAGGTAGCCATGCTCAGTTATGATTTATCTTCTGTTGCAAAAGATACTAATGTTCGACGGATATTAGATTTAGTATTTATACCCAAGCCACTTCAAGATGTGAGGTTCAGGACTGCTGAGCAATTCATGATCTAGGCGCATCTTTGCATTAAAAGATGCTCCCTTAAAAAAAGATGGAACAACGAGCATGATTTGCTCAGAAGTCCCTGTAAGGTTGGTTTATAAATACTTTATGCAGCGTTATTGATTTTGAAAAGGGAATAACCATGTTCTTCAATCAATACCTTGCCTAAAGCATTTCTAATTCCAACTGAATCCTGCATCTTGAAGTGGTTTGGGTATACGACAATAAAGGGCTATATTCGCCTATCAAAAACCACATATGGAAAAGTCTGATATCACAATAAGGGCGGATTATTTAGACCTAACTCAAAATTAATTTCATCTTGTCCTAAATACCGTTAAATCTATTCCAGTTTTATAATTTATAGTAACTTTCAGTATATCAAATAAATTAATCTGATATACTGCGCATCTTCTGAATCAGCCGATTTGTACCTGTTTACATGTTATCAAAGCTTGATTTTAGGTCAAGGATGTTTACGTACAGAATAAGGAAATTATTATTTATTTGTTTTAGGAAATTCTCTGTGTTTAAAAGGCTAATAAAGACATTATTTACTTCACAAGCACTAAATACGCAAAAATCAGATTTAGACTATTTTGAACGTACGCGTAATAGCCCAACTTCTTTTTCTGATCTACCAACCGTAACGTTTCCAGATAATATATCAGCTACAAAATTACCTATAAAACCGATAAATAAACATGATGGTGATTTTCATCATTTTTTGTTCGGCAAATCTGAAAAACAAAATGAGATAGATGCATTCAGTATTTTTGTTTCGACTAAAATTGAGCACTTACTACTTTCTCCAAAATCTTTATTAGATCAATTACCAGTTCTTCCTTCAACAGTTACAACTTTAATGTCAGAGATTAAAAAAGATGACTTTGACCTTAATAAGATATTAAAACTGATAGAACAAGAACCCAGTATGGCTGCTGATGTTATTAAAATTGCCAATAGTGCATTTTATAAGCGTGGTGACAAGCAAGCCACAGATCTCAAAATTGCTTTTATGAATCTAGGGACAAAGGGATTATTTGAAAGTGTGCTTGTGAATTATACCAAGCGACTATCACCTATCAGTAATATATATTTTAAACAGTTTGGTGAAAAAATTTGGCAACACAGTCTAAAAACGGCAATTTATTCTAAAAAAATTTATACCGCTTCTAGTAATAATAATGAAGAATCAATAGCTTATTTAGTCGGCCTTATCAGGAATTTAGGTAAAATGGTTATTTTTCAAATTATGATTGAAGCTTTTAGTCATGTTGACCCAAGCGTGGCGCCAAATTCACAGGCGTTTAAAAACCTCATTTCGACCTTTGCTACTAGATTAACTTATACAATTGCAAAATATTGGCAACTGCCTGATGAAATACTTAATGCAATTGCCAAGCAAACTAAAATGAAAGCTGTTACTTGTGAAATTGCCCAAGCAGTATATGAAGCTAATATCATAAGTGAACTTGAGTTCATATTTGAAGCTGATATTATTGATGAGAATGAATATAAATTAAGATGTCGCCAAAGGTTAACTTCACCAGTATCATTTAAACTAGCACAACAAACGCTTGATAATATGAAATAATCAGAATTATAAACATCAATTATTAAATCATAACTGCTTTTCCTGTTAAATTTTGATGTTTTAAAATATCATACATTTTGAATGAATAAACCAGTTAAACTTAGGAATACCAATGGAATTACAAAAATTATATAGCAAGCGTAAAGGGGAGGAGTTATTTGCTCTGTATGATGACGGTGATTTTGACGCTGGTTTATTAGCCGCCAAACTTGTATTTAACGACGCATACAAAGCACCAATTCCTGAAGGAATGAAGAAAAAAGAAGCCAAAGATACACTAAAAAAGAACGCAGAAAATTGTGTTGTATCTGGCGCTGAAAATAATCATCTAGATTGCTTAATTGAAGCGGGTGATATGCATTTTTCAACCAGAGTGACTCCAGGACCTTTTGGCAGCACAGTAATTTTTTCAAATTATAAGCAAGCAAAAATTTGGTATTTATCTTTGTTAGAACGTGATGATATCGATGCCGAACTGAGATGTTTAGCCAATTTCAGAATTGGATTATTAACTAAGTTAATCGGTGGTAAAGAAAATACTGATTGGCAAGAAGTGATTAAATATTGGCAAACAGCTCAGGAAAGCGCGGTTAAAGGTTCTGAGCTTGCCATCGCAGCACTTGGTATGTATTACTTTGAAATTAAAAATTATGATGTTGCATTGCCTCTACTTGAATCAATATATTTAGAAGCACCATACACAGCCTTAATATTAGCATTATGTTATAAAAATGGCCTAGGTATTGAAGTTAATTTAGACAAATCTAAAGAATTAAACGATTTTTGGGCAGAAAATATCGGTAATGCTAAGTAGTCATCGGCCAACAGCTGGGTTTGAAGGAAGTCATAGTAAGCTCTTGTGGCAGGAGATGTCTTTAGAGCGTCTTTTTCAATTTTGTCTTTTGTGATAGTAATAGTGGTAGTATGAGATTTCTACGAAAAAAATAGGTACAATAAACAAGCGTGACTAAAGTCACGCCTATATTTTAATACTGTCATTGAATTACCTAAATGAAAATACGCAGCAGATTCCTTGTTATTCAAAAAAATAGTAAACAGAATAACCAACAATGAATGCGGGAATTGTTGAATATAAAGTGGCCATAAATGCAGCTTTTGGTGCTAAAGCAATTGCAGGGAAGAGCGCATCACCGTCATTAGATATTGCATTAGCCATAAGTGCAGAAAATGGGATCACTCCTTGAATATAGAGTGTTGTCACTACAATTTGAGGACCACAACCGGGTAGTAAACCTATTAATAAACCAATTAGTGGTGCCAGAACTGCATAATTCATAAACCAAGTTTTTAAATCTAACCCTAGAAACAGCATTGTCAGTTCATATAATACAAAAGCAGCAACGACCCATGCCGTTACAAAATGAGTATCTTGCATAACACGGTTTAAACGAGAGGGCTTATTTTGTAAGTCGTCTTCAGCAGTGAGCTCTTGATAAGTTTCACCTTTAGATGTAAACGCCCAAAATGAAACGACAATTAAAGCGCAGGCAGCGCCAAATAATATGTTGACTTCAGAGGCAATTAAAGAAATTTTATTAAAATCATATTGAAAGGCCAACAATAGAGCTATGATTAAGCTTGGAATAAAAACGATTCTCCAAAAAACTCGGCCTGCAAATTTAATAGATGTATCGTGTATATCATTTTGATTATATGATTGGGAATTATGTTTTGGAGCCAGGTAATCAACACTATGGATTTTATTAACAATATATCCAGATATAATACCTACGGTTAAGCCCGTGGATAAAACGATCATACCATCAAAAGGTCTAGTAGCAAGTAATAAAAATGCGGCATCACCCATTGTGGCGGTCAATACAGCAACTACAGAACCAAAGCTTGCTTGTCGCTTTGTAAATTGTGTTACAACGATAATTGCTCCACCACAACCAGGTAATGCTCCTAATAAAGCACTTATAGGCACTTCTAAACCAGGTGCATTTTTACGTACATAAGCAAGCTCTAATTGCGGGAATTTGTCAGCAAGGTAATAATATAAAAATAGAGTACCAGCAACAAAAACAGATACTTGCAAAAATGCATCTGATAATGATTGTAATACGATCTCTTGTGTGATTGGTGTAAATAATAATACTACTAAAGCCAATGGTAATAAGGCACGTTTGTTTAGCAATATTTTTGAAATGTTAGATTTTTTTGAATATAGAGTCGAATTAAAAAACATAAAGTACAACCTCGTTATAGGAAGATGTACTTTAAAGTTAATTTAAATGCAAATCAATGTCATTTGCATTTATTTGCGTTGAAATTCGGATTTAATATCCCATTTTGGCCAGTCTTTTTGTTCTGATAAGTTAAAACCTACATGGTAGAATAATTGTAAGTCTTGAACAGCGCCAGATAAATCCCAGCCTTTTCTATAATGATCACATGCCTGATGATAACAACCACGTAATATCAAACCCATGCGTTTTCTGTATGTTGCAGTCGCATCGTCAATCGCTTGCGTACCACCACCAGCATACATAGCTGGTACACCGATATTTGCGAAAGCAAAGTGATCAGAGCGATAATAGCCACCTGATGATGGTTTAGGATCACCACCTATAGTACGATTTTGTTTGTTTGCTGCAACTTGCAACATATCATCAAGCTCTGACTTACCAATACCAACAACACTGACATCTTTTACTTTACCTAAAAGGTTCAAGCTATCCATATTAATATTAGCGACTGTTTTTTTCGGCGCTATAATAGGGTTAGTTGCATAAAATTTAGAACCTAATAAACCTTGCTCTTCAGCAGTAACAGCTAGAAAAGTAATCGAACGTTTTGGGTTTTTAGGTAATGAAGCGAAAGCTTGTGCTACTTCAATTAAACCAGCTGTACCTGTCGCGTTATCATGAGCTCCATTATAAATATTATCTCCTTTTTTGGTAGGATCGGTTCCTAGGTGATCCCAGTGAGCTGAATAAATAACATGCTCATCCGCTTGTTCACTACCAGGTAGAGTAGCGATGAAATTGTTAGATATTGATTTTTTGATGGTATTTTTAACACTCACACTTGCAGTTAAATCACCCAAATCAGCATTATGAGACGATTTAGCTGCTAGTTGTTTTTGTTTATTAAAATCTAAACCTGCTTTATTGAAAATCTCAGTAGCAACATCTTTGGTGATCCAACCCTCTACGGCTACACGATCCATATTATTATTTTCTTTTTGGAAACTAAATTGTGGGCCAGACCACGAATTTTCTACCACTGACCAAGGGTAAGATGCTGGTGCTGTTTCATGAATTATAATTGCACCAGCAGCACCTTGTCTACTTGCTTCCTCATATTTATATGTCCAGCGACCATAATAAGTCATAGCGTCACCTGTAAATAAATCAGGATCTTTAGAAGCAAATCCAGGATCATTTACCAGTATAACAACGGTCTTATTTTTAACGTCTAAATCTTTGTAGTCATTCCAGCTGTATTCGGGTGCATTTACACCGTAACCAACAAATACTAATTCTGAATTTTCAATCGTTTCAAATTCACTGATACGAGATGAGCCCATCACCATATCTTTTTTATATTCATATGTTTTACCACCAATAGTCAGACCCATATCTGCTGATGCTTCTAACGACACTAATGGTACTTGTTGTAAAAAACTATCTCCATTACCTGGTTGATAACCCATTTCTTTAAAATGTTTAGTTAAATATTCTAAAGTAAGTTTTTCACCTTGAGTTGAAGGGCCACGGCCACCAAATTCATCAGATGCAAACGCTTTTATATGCGTAGCAAGTTCTTTGCTCTTGATCGTATTATATGCAGAATTAAAATCAGTTTTATTTAGTGTTGTTGTCGCACAACTGGCAAGTACCAAAGTACTCAGTAAACTTAAACTAAGACATTTTTTCATTATGAGCTCTTAATAAAGGTGAAGATTAAATCAATTTATTTAACAATATCAGAAGTTCACATGAATAGGACCTGATTTTGCGTTAAATCATCAAATATCAAAGATAAAATAAAGTAATTGGTCACAGAGTAAGAAGTTCACTTAAATCAGATTTGATTTTGCGTTAAAATAGTCAACAGTGAAGATTAAATATGAGTTAAGCGGTGAAGTTAAAATTTGAACCAAGTAAAAACTGGAGTGTTGATTTTAAGCAACATGGCCTTTTTAAAGATTTAATTGAGTTATTTAAACTTGATCAAAATAACCAATGGCCAGATTGCAATTGGCTAAATTCACAAAAAAATAATTTAATTTTATCAAGTGGGAAAAAACTAAACTTCGTACCCGATCATCATATCCAAAATGACACGAGATATTATGAACAGATTATTTATGAAACAGGCAATGTACCTACACGTATAGATAATTGGCATGATTTATTTGGTGGATTAATTTGGATTTTATTTCCAAAAACAAAAAATTTATTAAATAAAATGCACATTGAACAAATAAAAGAGCATGGTTTATTGAAACGTTCGGCATCACGTAATGCAATTACTTTACTTGATGAGTGTGGTATTTTATTTCCATATAACGTGGATAATTGTATTGGGGAGCAGATTAAGATCGCTCTTAAAAATCATTGTTGGGAAGATGCTTTTGTAGACAGCAGAGAACAATGGGATAATAATATATCTGCTTTTATGTTTGGTCATGCCAATTATGAAATGGCTACTAAACCCTATTTAGGGCTAACAGGAAAAGCATTATTTTTACCAGTTAACAGTGATTTTTACCACTTATCATTAAAAAATCAATATGAGTACCTAGATACTGTACTTTATCAACAAATTATAGATAATCAGTTATTAAAAAATAATAAAGCGTTATCACCTATGCCATTTTTAGGCATTCCAGATTGGTATGAAGATAATAAAAATACCGAATTTTATAAAAATATTAATTATTTTCGACCCAAACCTAAACCCAAACAAAGGAAAGTTATATGATTGAAGTAGCGGGACTTAAAAAAAGATTTAAGTTAACCAAAGATCATAAAATTGATAAACAACAAAGCATTGATCCCAGACAAGAGGCTGATTATTTTCATTCAGTTCGAGATGTCAGCTTTCACTGTGACAAAGGTGAAGTTTTAGGTCTTTTAGGTCCTAATGGCGCAGGCAAAACGACTACGCTTCGTATGCTTTCAACAGCATTATTACCTGACCAGGGGATGATACAAGTGAATGGTGTAGATGTCGTAAAAGATCCTTTATTAGCCCGCAAAAAAATTGGTTTTTTATCAGGCTCTACTGGCTTGTATGGACGTCTAACAGCAAAAGAAAATATTGAATACTTTGGTAAATTACATGGTATGAATAAGAAAGTACTTAAAATAAGAGCTGAAGAACTATATGAAATGCTTGATATGAACAGTTTTGTGCATAAAAGAGCAGAGCACTTATCTACAGGTATGAAACAAAAAACTAATATTGCCCGTGCAGTTATTCATAGCCCAGAAGTTGTTGTTTTAGATGAACCAACAACAGGCTTAGATATTATGGCAACACAAACAGTAATTAAATTCATTCAAGATTTAAAGTCACAAGGCACGCCAGTTATTTTTTCTACCCATCATTTAGATGAAATTGACCTTTTATGTGAACGAGTATCTGTGATAAATGAAGGTATAAGTTGTTTTAACGGCACATTAGCGCAATTTAGAGAAACAGGTAATAGTCAAATTCTCAATGAAGCATTTCTTAATATTTTACAGGAGAAATCAAATGTTTGAGGTTTTTAAAAAGGAAATTAAAGAATTATTAAGAGATAAGAAAACTTTATTATTTGTTGTTGCTTTACCCGTGTTAATTTTTCCAATTTTGTTTGCTTTAATGGGTTATTTAATGAGCCAAGCTACGATAGAAGCTGAACAAAAAATTCATGTTTACGCTATAACAGGAAGCGAATATGCGCCTGAGTTTTCTGAAAAAATTATGTTTCATAAAAACTTCCAACTAAGCGATACTAAATATAAAACTGTAGATGAAATGAAAGATGCAGTTAAATCAGGTGATTTAGATGTCGGAATCTTAATTCATAACAATGCTAGAACAACGTTATCTGAAGGCATACAGAGTGATTGGACAGTGGTATTTAATGACTCATCAGCATTAAATTTCATTTACAAACGTGTAAATGATGCACTTAACTCATTTAGTGAAATTTTGCAAGCAGAAAAATTTGAACAACTTGGTGTCACTAAAGAGCAAAGCATTGCTTTATTAAACCCCATTAAACTAGAAAAAATTGATACAGCTGATAAACGTGAGAATTTAGGGGAAAAGCTAGGTGCAATCATTCCATATTTACTTATTCCATTAGTTTTGGCTGGCGCAAGTTATCCGGCAATTGATTTAGGTGCAGGTGAAAAGGAAAGAGGTACATTAGAAACATTACTTCTAACCCCTGTGACTCGAACTGAGTTAGTATTAGGTAAGTTTTTCACAGTATTAGTCTCCTCCTTGGCCACGGCATGTATCACTGTCGTCAGTATGGGCTTTTGGGCCAGTGTAGCTGGACGTTTTTTTGATGCACAAATCATAACCGAAGTGATGGGAGCAATAGGTGTCGTTGATTTAAGCTTAATCTTATTAATGCTTGTGCCACTTGCTGGAATATTTTCATCATTAGTTTTAGCAATATCTATTTATGCGCGTACATTTAAAGAAGCGCAAAACTATATGGGCCCTTTATCTATGGTTGCATTTATGCCACTGCTTGTTGCCATGATGCCTAATATGGAATTGACTATGAATACAGCTATGATCCCAATAACAAATGTGGCATTAGCAATAAAAGAGTTAATTAAAGGCACAGTTGATTATTCTATGGTGGGTATGATATTCGCAGCAACACTGGTGTTAGCAGGTGTGTTAATGTCATTTTGTGTACATTGGTTCAAAAAAGAATCTGTATTATTTAGATAAAACGTACTCATAGTTATATACATTTTAAAGGGACGGTGACGTCCCTTAACTATTGGTAAACTCTAAAAAATAGAACGGCCTAACTTATTGGTTAATCGTTCTAAAGCTTCAATTCCAGCCAATGAGTTTCCTGAAGTATTTAGCTCTGGAGACCAAACACAAATACTCATTTCACCGGGTATGACAGCAACAATACCTCCACCTACACCTGATTTACCTGGCATGCCAACACGATATGCAAAATCACCAGCTTCATCATATAAACCACAAGTTGCTAATAAAGCATTTATTTTTTTGCTCATTTTTTGAGATACAAGCGATTTGTGTAAACCAACGGGTGTACCTCTATTAGCAAGAAAACTGAATGTTTTAGCTAAATCAATACAGTTCATTTTGATAGAACAAGCTTGAAAATAGTCTTTTAAAACGGAATCGACATTGTTATGAAAGTTACCATGATCTTTCATTAAATATGCGATGGCACTGTTACGAGCGGAATGCTTAAACTCAGATCTTGCAACATTTTTATCAAATGCAATTTTAGGGTTTTCAGATAATTCTCTGACTAATTTCATTAATGAAAACTTGGGCGTAATTAATTTATCTGCAAGTAAGTCACTTATAACAAGTGCACCGGCGTTTATAAATGGATTTCTAGGGATACCCTGTTCGAGCTCTAGTTGAACTAAAGAGTTAAATGCTTGGCCTGAGGGTTCTTTACCTACTCTTTGCCATACCTCTTCTTCTTTATATATCGTTAATGCCAATGTTAAACTTAATGCTTTGGAAATACTTTGAATGGAAAATTGTGTTGAAGCATCACCTGAATGATAAACCTCACCATCTAAAGTGCATACTGCAATACCTAACTGCTTATTTTTAACTTTTGCTAGGGCTGGAATATAATTAGCGACTTTTCCGTGGCCAATTAGATGTTCTACTTCTGAAAGTATGCTTTGTAGCATTTTATTGGAAATTCTATTCAATTAGTTTTAATCCTAGTTCTATAATCGCCAGGTGTCACCCCAGTTAATTTTTGAAACCATCTATAAAATGATCTTGATTCGCAAAAACCTAAATTGTTACTGATATCAACTAAAGGTAAGTTTTCTTTGTTTAATAGTTTGCGAGCAGTGTCGAGTCTAACTTCATCTAAAATAAATTTAAAAGTTATATTCTGTGCTTTAAGCTTTCTTTGTAAAGTCTTAGTACTTACATTTAAAAAATCAGCAATATCTTGCTGGTGAAATTTACCACTAATTAAATTAATATCAATAAGGTGTTTAACTTTTTGAGAAAAATCATCTTGTGAAAGTTTATCAATAAGCTCTTTCGCATGATTTTCTAGAGTAGATAATAAAAGTTTATTACCTTTATTGAGAGGTAAAGCTAATAAGTTTAGATCAAATATAATAGCATCTTTATCTTGATTAAATAGTACTTGGCATTTGAAAATATCATGATAATAAGCTTGGTATTCAAGACTAGGAACTGAGCGCATTAATAAAACTTTTTTAGGTAAGCTAATATCTTTAAATTTTGGTTCAACTAAAAATTGAGCGAAAGTAAACCATGAAGCCAAACAGTTATCGACCACGTGTTGTTTTACAATTGGATTTGGAAAAATACAATGCCAACTAATATAGAAATTTGAATCTATATGTTCTAATTGAGTCGTTCCCATGTCTCCCACTAGTTTTTCAAATGGTTGAATCTTTGTTATTGCTTCTCCTAGTGTTTCGCAATTCATTGTTATAAACCCTAATACGCTATATGAACCAGGCTGAACAAATTTTGCTGTCTGTAAACCAAATAAGGGATCATTCGATTCATTGATAAGAGCAGCAATTATGTCCTGAAATACATCACCATTAATATGCAGGCTCGCATCAGATAATTCTGCTTGATTGATCCCAAGGTTTTTTAAAATAGGTTCTACATCTATGTTTAACTCATCTGCTAATTGTAGATACTGAGTAACTGCAGGAATAGAAGCTTGCCCTAAATTTTTATTATGCACCATAGAGCACCCTAATTTTTTATATGTCTTGTTTGAGACATTTTACGAATATAGCCATTATTACTATCATTATAAAAAATGCAATGTATAAACTAAACTCCTATAAAGAGTTTCTCTATTAGCAAAATACGATCAAATAGACTCTGTATTTTTATACCAATTAAAGATGTTTCTGTTGTATAAATTATGTTTTTATTAGTACGCACCTAAAAACTATATTGTTAGTGTGAATATGCAACAGTCATCATCTGAATTAAAGATTCGTAGTCAGTCTATTTATAGCGGGACTACAAATTTTAACTGCTAAGCCTCAGTAATTTTAGTTTCTATCTTTAACCACATTACACTTATATGTCGTAAACTTTAATATACTAAAACAGTTTTTTTTTACTTATTTTAAAAATAATAATATGTATTATTTTTGCATATCTATTTTTTTTTGCTAAGATGCCCAAGTTAATGACGGAGAGATGGCAGAGTGGTCGAATGCACCGGTCTTGAAAACCGGCATGGGTTTATAGCCCATCTAGGGTTCAAATCCCTATCTCTCCGCCACCTCATTCCCTAAAGCCACCTTGTGTGGCTTTCTTTCTTTTTAAAACTATAAACTTAATAATTTTTCTTTTATAGAATATTCATTTATATTTGATCACTAACTTAAAATAATTGGAATGTGTTTGATAAATTATAGGAAAGAAATAGATGAAGCAAACAATCGAGGGATTGATAAAATAAAGAATTAAAAATAAAAACCAGATCAAAGATCTGGCTTTTAAAAACGAGGTATACTGAATTTTATTAAGATTAAGCTACAGTTAAAATCTTCATTGTATTGCTTGCACCAACGGTTTCCATTGCATCACCATGAGTTAAGATAACTTTATCGCCTGACACTAAAATACCTTTTTCAACTAACGTATTTAATGCCTCTTTTGTTAAAGCACTTGCTTCAAACTGAGTAGAATCAAACTCAACTGGATAAACACCACGATAAAGTGCTGTTTGACCTAAAGTCATTGAATGACGAGATAATGAATAAATCGGTAGTGACGATGTGATACGTGACATCAACTTAGCAGTACTACCAGATTCAGTTAAAGCAACTATCGCTTTGATGCTATCTAAATGGTTAGCTGCATACATAGCTGCTAATGCAACAGTCTCAGATGCATTTTCAAACATACATTCAAGCCTGTGCTTAGATACATGAATTTCGGGTTGTGATTCTGCACCTAAACAAACACGGGCCATTGTTGCTACTGTTTCTTCAGGGTAATCTCCAGCGGCAGTTTCTGCAGAAAGCATTACAGCATCAGTACCGTCAAGTACTGCATTTGCAACATCCATAACTTCTGCACGTGTTGGCATCGGGTTATCGATCATTGACTCCATCATTTGAGTTGCGGTAATAACAACACGGTTTAGTGTACGAGCGCGTTGAATGATAATTTTTTGCTTACCTACTAATTCTGCATCACCGATTTCGACACCTAAATCACCACGTGCAACCATTACTGCATCTGAAGCAAGAACGATATCATCAATCGCTTCTACTGACTCAACAGCTTCTGCACGTTCTATTTTAGCAACTAGCTGAGCTTTACTGCCAGCCTGATCAGCTAAACTACGTACATGACGCATATCATCGCCACTGCGAGGAAAAGATACTGCAATGTAATCTACTTTAATTTCTGCAGCAGTAATTAAATCGGCTTCATCTTTTTCAGTAAATGCTGGCGCAGTTAAACCACCACCTAAACGATTGATACCTTTATTGTTCGATAATATGCCACCAACAGTAACAGTCGTGTAAACTTTATTGTCTTCAATTGAATCGACAACAAGTTGAATTAAACCATCATTTAATAGTAATAAATCTGATGGTGATACATCATTTGGTAATTCTTTATAATCAATACCAACACCACTGATATCACCTTCATCTAAACCTAAGTCAGCATCTAGAATAAACTTAGCACCAACTTTTAAAGTTACTTTAGAATCTTTAAATGTAGAAACACGAATCTTGGGGCCTTGTAAATCTGCTAAAATAGCAACATGACAGCCTAATTTTTTTGCGATTAAACGCGTTTGTTCTGCACGGTCTTTATGATCTTGAGCTACGCCATGGGAGAAATTTAAACGAACGACATTTGCACCAGCTTTTATAATTTTTTCTAAATTATTATCTTTATCTGTAGCGGGTCCAAGTGTTGCAACGATTTTTGTGCGTCTAGGCATCTTATGCTCCTGAATGTATATATTATAATTTTGACTAATTTGATAGTCGTATTATCATACTAAATGACGATTGTGATAAATTATGACACCGGTGTCATGTTTCGTCAACTGATTTGTAAATACTGTGAATTGTTCGGTGAATCACACGCTAAATTTAGCTTAATTTTAATCAAGCATTGAAAGGTGAATATAATACCCTATAATGCGCGAGTTTATCATTCAAATTATACAGAATGGTATTTTAGTTATGAAACACACTCATATATATTAATACTTTCGCTCTTCGGGAGAAATACATGCAGGTTGCATTAGTTGGTTTAGGTGTCATGGGTAAAAACCTTGCACTAAATTTAATTGAAAAAGGTGTCACTTTAGTTGCATATGACAAAAATCCAGATGCAGGAGAAGATTTACTTCGTTTAGCTAAATCTGAAAGCACTGCAGAGCGTTTACATATCGTATCTGATATCGGTGATATGGTTCGCAGACTACAAGCGCCACGTTCTATTTTATTATTAGTACCAGCCGGTGAATTAGTTGATCGTGTATGTCTCGAGCTTGTAGAAGCAGGTGTTGAAATCAATGACATGATTATCGATTGTGGTAACAGTAACTATAAGGATGGTATTTCTCGTAAACTGAAATACCAGAACAAATTTGAATTTGCCACTATGGGGATTTCTGGTGGTGCAGAAGGTGCACGTCATGGGCCTGCTATGATGGCAAGTGGTTCAGAAGGAGGTTGGGAACGTATAGAGCCCTCTTTTGAAAAAATAGCAGCAAGCTTTAACAATGAATCATGTTTTGCAAGAGTAGGGCACTCAGCAAGCGGTCACTTCGTGAAAATGGTTCATAATGGCATTGAATATTCCTTAATGCAGCTTATTGCGGAAATGTATCAACTACTTCGCGAAGGTTGTGGTAAATCGCCAAAAGAAATCGCTGACATTTTTGATACTTGGTCTGAAGGAGAATTACAAAGTTACTTATTATCAATTTCGAGCCATATTCTTAAGCTTGAAACAAATGATAATGAAGCTTTAGTTGATTTAATCGATAATAGAGTTGGTGCTAAAGGCACAGGTCTTTGGACTGCTCAAAATGCATTAGAGCTTGGTATTGCAGTACCTTCACTTGTTGCAGCTGTGCAAGCACGTCATCTTACAAATACCAAAGAAACTCATGCCGCAAAAGAAATGACTTATGCCGTTAAAAAAACAGCCAAAGTTAAGGTGGATTTAGAAGAATTAAAACAAGCCTTCCATCTTGCAAGTTTATTAGCTTACCGTCAAGGTTTAGCACTGATTAAAGGTGCATCTCGTTCACATCAGTGGAAAGTGGACCTTGCTAAAACGCTGCAAACTTGGCGAGCGGGTTGTATCATACGTGCAGATTACTTAGATCAAATAGCACAAGGTGTTGAGTTTGTAGATACACTTACAAGTGAATCAGATGCATTACGTAAAGTTTCTGGTTTAGCTATTACTTCTGGTTTAGCGTTCCCTGTTTTAACTGCCAGCCAAACATATTTAGCAACATTAACTACACCGAGTAACGGACATTTAGTTCAAGCACAAAGAGATTACTTTGGTGAGCACGGTATCAAAACACATAATGATGGCATATGTCATTTAACTGATCTTGTGGATATAGATGCTAAAGTAAGATAGTAAGTCTGCTGCGCAGCTTTGATAAGTGTACTGCGCAGTATTTAAATAAAAAAATTACCTCATATATTTCCTAAGTTGATTGTTTGATTCTGCTTACCTGATAGAATTTACACAAATATAAAAAAATGCTGAGTAAAATCTCTATCATTACATTTTATTATTCTATTTTTAATGCTCCTTATTCAATTATCGGCACTTAGTAGCCTTAATAGAAATGCCAAGTAGAACTATACCCAAGCTACTTGGAAATGCATGATTTCAGCGGGAGTTTAAATGGTCAAATACAAGACATTTATTGCAGGTAATGGTTATTCCCTTATCAACATAAACAACGCGGTAGTTGACCATTTAAAACCCGCCCGTAGGGAATTTATCAGGTAAGTAATCACTACGTTACATCAGTTTGAAAGGCAATAAGCATTCCTAAAATGATGTGCCTTGTGCTAACTCACCTTATAAATTCTGAAACAAGCATTATCAAGTGGCTTGGGTATATAAAGAGAAAGCGATGAAAACATGTTGGACAAAACATTTAACACAAGAGCAAAAAGCAGTGTGTGAACATGGCGGTACAGAGTATCCACATACAGGTGAATATAATAATCATTTTGAAAAAGGTGTATATGCGTGTATTTGCTGTAAACTACCATTATTTGATGGTGATAGTAAATTTAAAACGGGTTGTGGTTGGCCCGCATTTGTAAAACCGTTTGATAATGCTGTAAAGTATTTAGTTGATGAAACACATGGCATGAAGCGTACTGAAGTCCGCTGTAATAAATGTGATTCACATCTTGGTCACGTGTTTGATGATGGTCCTACAGAAGAAGGGACTCGATATTGTATTAATTCTATTTGTTTAAGCTTTGATAATTATAATTAAAATTAAAATTAAAATTAAAATTAAACAAATAAAAAATCCCTCGCTAAAGGGATTTTGGGGTTTCTCAACATCTGTGACGTTGGGAATGAGGTAGGTATATTCGTTCAGTTATAATACCAGTTCCAATAAATATATGATCATTCTAAATGCTCTAAATATACAATAGCTGCGTTGCTTTCAATCCTATTGCTCAATCAAGCACCTTACTCTTGAAAATATATCCTCATTTATATTTAACCACTAACTTAATAGAATTGTTATAAACAGAACGATAAATATTGTTAGGTTACAGCTTTGTTAAAGAGTCATTTCAGGGATTTCACCCTCAATAATCAATTTACCTGCTGTTTTCTCAATGATCTCGTCAACTGGTACACCGGGTGCTCTTTCTAATAAATAAAATGCACCGCCTTTAACTTCTAAAACAGCTAAATCAGTTACTATCTTTTTAACACAGTTAACGCCAGTTAAAGGTAATGTACAAGATTCTAATAACTTAGATTCACCATGTTTGTTAGCATGTGTCATGGTTACTATGATATTTTGTGCACCTGCAACTAAGTCCATAGCGCCGCCCATACCTTTGATTAGCTTTTTAGGTATCATCCAAGAAGCGATAGAACCATTCTGATCAACTTCAAAAGCACCTAGTACAGTTAAGTCTACGTGACCACCACGTATCATTGCAAAGCTTTCGGCACTATTAAATATTGCCGCACCTATGGATGCTGTAACGGTTTCTTTACCTGCGTTGATCATATCTGCATCAACTTTGTCTTCTGTTGGGAATTGGCCCATGCCTAAAAGACCATTTTCAGATTGTAACATTACTTCAATATCATCAGATACATAGTTAGCAACTAGGGTAGGGATCCCGATTCCTAAATTGACGTAATAACCATCTTGTAATTCTTGTGCAACACGTTTAGCAACTTGCTCTCTTGATAAAGCCATTATATTTCTCCGTATTGCTTAAGTTGAAGGACGTGTAGTGACACGTTCGATACGTTTTTCGAATGAACCTTTGATAACCCGATTGACGTAGATACCCGGTGTATGAATTTCACTTGGCGCTAACTCTCCAGGTTCTACAATTTCTTCGACTTCAACAACTGTGATTTTACCAGCTGTTGCGGCCATAGGATTGAAATTCATTGCCGTATGACGAAAAACTAAATTACCGTATCTATCAGCTTTCCATGCCTTAATAATTGCAAATTCACCTGTGATTGACTCTTCTAAAATATATGGGCGACCATTAAATTCTTTTACTTCTTTATCTTCAGCAATGGGTGTACCGTAACCTGTTGCTGTGTAAAACCCTGGGATACCTGCACCGCCAGCACGCATTTTTTCAGCTAAAGTACCTTGGGGTGTTAATTCAACATCAATTTCACCACTGAGTAATTGTTGTTCAAAAAGTGCATTTTCACCCACATAAGAAGCGATAATTTTTTTAATTTGTTTATCTTGTAACAAGATCCCTAAACCAAAATCATCTACACCACAGTTATTTGAAACAAGGGTTAAATCTTTAGTACCTTGTTTTTTTATTTCAGCTATTAAGCCTTCAGGAATACCACATAAACCGAAACCACCGGCAATTACTGTATCGCCATCTTTAAGACCTTGCATGGCCTCTTCATAACTAGAAACTACTTTATCGAAACCTGCCATTTGGGCGTGCTCCCTTAATTTGATTGATGTTATACCCGTAGCCTTTAAAACACGAGTATATTATTACTAAAAAATAATACTCAAATTTAATTCATTGAGAATAGTAAATTGTGAAATTCACTATGACTCATTTTCTTGTATTGCTAGTGAAACTTTACTTGCTGGTACTTTATTTAATGCGTTAGATATTTGCCAACCTGCTTTCGAGAGCCTTTTTATATCAATATTGCTATTAATGCCAAGTCCATTAAGCATATAAATTAAGTCTTCAGTGGCAACATTTCCTGACGCACCTTTAGCATAAGGACAGCCACCTAAACCAGCTACAGCTGCGTCAACAGTGGCTATACCAAGCTTTAGAGCGGCGTAAATATTTGTCAACGCTTGACCATATGTATCATGAAAATGTACAGCAAGCTTATTTGCTGGTATTTCTTTTAGCAAAGCTGTAATTAATTCTTCTGTTTTACCAGGGGTACCTACACCCACAGTATCGCCAAGGCTTATTTCATAACAGCCTATATCGAGCAGCATTTTTGACACTCTAACGACCTCTGAAATATCAACATCGCCTTGATATGGGCATCCCATCACGCAGCTTACATATCCTCGGACTTTAATGTTATGTTCATTTGAAAATGACATAATTTCTTTAAAGCGTTCAATGCTTTCGTCAATTGAGCAATTTATGTTTTTTTGGCAAAACGCTTCACTTGCAGCTGTAAAAATAGCAAACTCTTTAATGCCAGCGTCAAATGCAAGTTGTGCACCTTTTAGGTTTGGCGTTAATGCGCTAAATTCAGCCGTGCTATGATCTAAAGATTCAATGACAAGTTTAGAATCTGCCATTTGAGGCACCCATTTTGGGGATACAAATGCGCCAGCTTCGATGTGTTTTACACCCGCTTCTACTAAAGCTTGAATTAAAGTTATTTTATCTTCGGTTGATACTTTGGCTTCATTTTGTAAGCCATCTCTAGCGCCTACTTCAACAACTTTAACAAAAGAGGGTAAAAGTGATTGCGACATGTTAACCACCTTCTTGAGATACGATGGCGAGTAGATCACCGTGCGATACTAATTCACCTTCATCAAAACAAAAACTGGTAAGTTTACCGTTATAAGGTGCTGTTAATGTATATTCCATTTTCATGGCTTCTATCACAACAATAGCATCACCTTTTTCAACTACAGTATCAAGTTCTAATAAATGTTTTACAACGGTACCGTTTAAAGGTGCAGCTAAAGATGCATCATCATTTTCAACATTACTAACATAATGTTTGTCTTTTAATTGATATATGTGTGTTGTTGCTAAATACATAAGCTCAATTTTCTTGTGATCTAATACATAATTAGCAGTGTATTTAACACCGTCAATATTGGCATTGATATGTTGTTCATTAATGTAGATATCAGCTGTGATCGTTTGACCATCAATATTTAAGCTATAACTTGAACCATTACATACAGCAGTTATATCAGATAAGTCTGTAAATGGTATTTTGATATTATTTTCTTGGTTTAACCTAAAGCCTTGTTGCTTATTCCATGCAGAACCACAATTTAGGTTTTTAATTGAATCAAGGTATAAAAGGCTTGCAAGAATATTACAGATTTTAAGATCAGTATTATCAGCTTGTACTAATTCATCTTGGTTGTCATCAATAAAATGTGTATCAGGTTGTGTTTTCACAAAACCATCGTGACTAGCTAAGTTATGTAGGAAAGAAACATTGCAATAAAAACCTGCTAAATGAAACTCTTCTAGTGCGGATTGTAATCTTTTAATTGCTAAATCACGGGTTTCATCCCAAACAATCAGTTTTGCAATCATAGGGTCGTAGAAACTACTAATTTCACTTGCGGTTTTTACACCAGTATCAATACGTACATGCCTTGATTCTAAAGGAGTAGAAAGTAATTTTATAATACCTGAACAAGGCATAAAGTCAGCAGAAGGGTTTTCTGCATAGATACGCGCTTCTAAAGAGTGCCCTGTTAAATTAATATCGCCTTGTCTTAATGCTAACGTTTCGTTTGAAGCAACACGAATTTGCCATTCAACTAAATCAACACCGGTTACCATTTCTGTTACAGGGTGTTCCACTTGTAGACGCGTATTCATTTCCATGAAGAAAAATTCGTCTCCACATAATAAAAACTCTACAGTGCCTGCACCTTGATAATCTATTGCCTGGGCACACCTTACGGCTGCTTCACCCATTTCTTTTCTTAGTGAATCAGATAGTTGTGGAGCTGGAGCTTCTTCGATTACTTTTTGGTGACGACGTTGTAAAGAGCAATCTCTGTCGCCTAAGTAAACACAGTTACCATGGCTATCAGCAAAAATTTGTACTTCAACATGACGAGGTTTGGTAACATATCTTTCAAGTAACATTTGGTCATTACCAAAACCAGAAATTGCTTCACGTTTTGCCGAAGCTAACATAGATATAAACTCATCTGATGAATTTACGATACGCATGCCTTTACCACCACCGCCAAATGCAGCTTTAATCAAAATTGGATAACCCATTTTATTTGCTTCATCAAACAAAAAAGTTGCATCTTGATTTTTACCATAATAACCAGGTACTAATGGCACATTTGCCTCGGCCATAATTTCTTTAGAGCGTGATTTTGAGCCCATAGCTTCAATTGCAGACTCTGGTGGACCAACAAACGCAATACCGTTTTCTTTACATAGGCGAGAAAATTCACAGTTTTCTGATAAAAACCCGTATCCTGGATGTATGCAATCAGCTCCCGAACGTTTAGCTACTTCAATAATTTTATTTGAAACTAAATATGAATCTTTACTTGGTGCAGGGCCTATATGGTACGCTTCGTCAGCCTGTTGTACATGTAAAGAATTTTTGTCTGCGTCAGAATATACAGCAACGGTTTTCAAACCTAAACGCTTTGCTGTTTTAATAACGCGGCATGCGATTTCACCACGGTTTGCAATTAGTATTTTTTTTAACATTGTTAATTACCTTATTGTGCTGAATCGTTGTTGTTTGGTGTTTGCCAATTGGGTAAGCGCTTTTCAAAAAATGCACTTAAACCTTCTTGCCCTTCTACTGATACACGAATTGAAGCGATACGTTCAGCTGTTAAATCCTGTAATTCTTTA
Organism: Pseudoalteromonas sp. NBT06-2; assembly: GCF_002276045.1. GTDB lineage: Bacteria > Pseudomonadota > Gammaproteobacteria > Enterobacterales > Alteromonadaceae > Pseudoalteromonas. The sequence continues at coordinate 21,221 of NZ_NQMR01000060.1, forward strand.
GTAATTTCTTTATTTGCAACATCTTCAATGAGTTCTTTTGCTGCAATGACTGCTTTTGGACTGTTGTTTAAGATATTTTTCACAGTGTCTTTAACTGAAGTTTCAAGTTTATCTGTAATTTCATGGATTAGGCCAAGATCTAATGCTTTATCAGCTTTAAATACCTCAGCAGTTAAAAAATAACGGCGAGATTGCCTTTCACCAATTGCTTTTATGACATAAGGGCTAATAACAGCAGGAATCAAGCCCAACTTAACTTCACTTAAGCAAAACTTAGTATCTGGACTTGCAAATGCAATATCACAGCAGGCTATTAAACCTAAAGCCCCCCCAAATGCAGCACCTTGTACTTGGCAAATAGTTGGCATAGGACATGTTGCTAAGGTATGCATTAATTTTGCTAATTGTTGAGAATCAGCAAAATTATCATCGAAGTTATTACCAGCCATTGACTTCATCCAGCCTAAGTCTGCACCAGCAGAAAAATGACGACCTTCACTTTTTAAAACTAATACACTGACTTGTTCTTCACATGCTTGCGTGATGACATCTATTAGTTGAATTATTGTAATGTCATCAAATGCATTATGAACTTGTGGGCGATTTAAAGTGACTGTTGCTACTTTATTAGAAATCGTTAAATTTACAGACATAATATTTCCTATAGATTTGCTTAGCATCTCTATAAAGGCCACCTAAGTGGCGTTATCGAACAGGATAATAAAAATAAAGACTAAAAAAGAACATTATAGTTATTACCTGATGGAGAAACAAAATTAAAATTTTGTAAAGCCATTAATAAAATTTGCCACGTAGTGGCCATAATAAACCTGATAAGCAGATTTATTTACATACGAAATACGCCAAAATTAGACTCTTTGTCAGGTGCATTTTTAGATGCGCTTAAAGCAAGCCCTAAAACGTGTCGGGTTTGGGCTGGGTCAATAATACCATCATCCCATAAGCGGGCACTGGCATAATACGGATGACCTTGCTCTTCATATTGTTCGATGATAGGTTTTTTAAAGTCAGTGATTTCTTGTTCTGACATAGAAGCACCTTTTCGTGCCAACCCATCTTGTTTTACTTGCGTAAGAACACCTGCTGCTTGTTCACCACCCATTACTGAGATACGAGAATTTGGCCACATCCACATCATGGTTGGCTCAAATGCTCGACCACACATGCCATAGTTACCTGCACCATATGAACCTCCAATTAATACAGTGAACTTAGGCACATCGGCACAAGAAACAGCCATCACCATTTTTGCGCCATGTTTTGCGATGCCTTCAGCTTCATATTTTTTACCAACCATAAAGCCCGTAATGTTTTGTAAAAATACTAAAGGGATCTTTCTTTGTGCACATAATTGAATAAAGTGAGCACCTTTTTGTGCTGATTCTGAGAATAAGATACCGTTGTTTGCAACTATCCCTACTGGCATACCATAAATTTTGGCAAAACCACATACTAAGGTATCACCGAAGTACTTTTTAAATTCATCAAATGCTGAATCATCAACTGTACGTGCAATTACATCTCGCACATCAAATGGTTTTTTAAGATCAGTACCCACAATGCCATAAATCTCAGAGGCATCATAACGAGGTGGTTTTATCTCATCTAATAAAGGGGCTGTAGGGCAATTGTGATTTATGCGTTCGATACACTGTCGTGCAATTGATAAAGCATGTTCGTCATTATCAGCATAATGATCGGCAACACCTGATACTTTACAATGGACATCTGCGCCACCTAAATCCTCTGCAGACACAACTTCACCTGTTGCAGCTTTAACTAAAGGCGGACCGGCTAAAAATATCGTACCTTGATCTTTTACTATTATGCTTTCGTCTGCCATAGCTGGTACGTATGCACCACCGGCAGTACATAAACCCATAACTACAGCAATTTGTGGAATACCTTTACCTGACATACGTGCTTGGTTATAAAAAATACGGCCAAAATGTAATTTGTCAGGGAAAACTTCATCTTGCTCTGGTAAGTTTGCACCTCCTGAATCGACAAGGTATATACATGGCAAATGGCATTGCTCAGCAATATCTTGCGCGCGTAGATGTTTTTTAACAGTCAGCGGAAAATATGTGCCACCTTTAACAGTAGCATCATTGGCAATGATCATACATTCAATGCCTTTAACACGAGCAATACCAGCAACAATACCTGCACAAGCGATATCTTGCTCATAAACGCCATGTGCTGCAAATTGAGATATTTCTAAAAAAGGAGACCCTTCATCAATTAAAGTATCAATACGGTCACGTACAAACATTTTTCCGCGACCTTGATGTCTTTCAATTAAAGCATCACCACCACCTTTAATAAATTTGGCTGTATGTTTATGAAGATCCGCTACTAATTCACGCATTGCAGCTTGTTTTTCAACAAAAACTGGATCGTGACTGTTAATTTGAGATTTTAAAATTGTCATATTTTCCCCTGAACTTGTTTGCTAATTTAGTTATGTGAATTTGAGATCTAACGACTTTCACTAAATAATTCACGACCAATTAGCATACGACGAATTTCAGAAGTCCCTGCACCGATTTCATATAGTTTTGCATCACGTAATAAACGACCCGCAGAAAATTCGTTTATGTAGCCATTGCCACCTAAAATTTGAATTGCATCCAATGCCATTTTTGTTGCAAGTTCTGCAGCATATAGAATAACACCAGCTGCATCTTTTCGGGTTGTTTCGCCACGATCACATGACTTAGCTACAGTATAAACATAACTACGAGCAGCATTCATTTGTGAATACATATCTGCAATTTTACCCTGGATTAGTTGGAACTTACCAATTTGTGTATCAAACTGTTTTCGCTCATGTATATAAGGAACTACTAAATCCATACATGCTTGCATAATGCCTAAACACCCACCCGAAAGCACAACACGTTCGTAATCCAAACCACTCATTAGTACTTTAACGCCTTGGTTCAGCTCGCCTAGGATATTTTCTTGTGGTACTTCACAATCTACAAATACAAGTTCACATGTATTTGACCCACGCATACCTAATTTGTCTAATTTTTGTGCTTGAGTAAAACCTGGGAAATCACGCTCAACAATAAACGCTGTAATGCCTTTTGAATGTGCTTGCATATCTGTTTTAGCATAAACAACATAAGTACTTGCATCAGGGCCATTGGTGATCCACATTTTATTTCCGTTTAAAATGTACTTATCACCTTTTTTCTCAGCTTTAAGTTTCATTGAAACTACATCTGAACCTGCATTTGGTTCACTCATTGCTAATGCACCAATATGTTCACCACTGATTAACTTAGGTAAGTATTTTTCTTTTTGAGCTTGGTTACCGTTACGGAAGATTTGATTTACACATAAGTTAGAGTGTGCGCCGTAGCTTAAACCAATAGATGCACTTGCGCGGCTGATTTCTTCAACAGCTAATACATGCTCTAAATAACCTAGACCTGAACCACCAAATTCTTCACTAACAGTGATCCCTAATAAACCCATTTCACCTAGTTTTGGCCAAAGATCATTTGGAAATTCGTTATCGACATCTGTTTTTTCTGCAATCGGTGCAATTTCACTAGAGGCGAAAGAGTTAACATGATCTTTTATCATGTCTGCGGTTTCGCCTAAACCAAAGTTAAGTTCTTTATATAGAGATATTGTGCTCATGATATGTCCTGTAATGTGTTAGCAACTTAAATTAATTAAGTATTTGGTTTAGTCTTTTAAATTCTTTAAAGTATCGCGACAACGTTTTTCTGCTGTTACTAATTCCATTAGTACAACTTTAATATCATCCATTTGTTGTGTTAGGTGTACTTTTTTATCTTGAATAAGCTCCAGCATGATGTTTAATTGGTTTTCGCTTGATTTATCTGCATCATACAGTTCAAATAAACGTCCGGTTTCAGCCAAAGTGAAGCCGAGTCTTTTTCCGCGTAATATTAATTTAAGGCGCACTTTATCTCTTTTAGTATAAATACGTGTTTGGCCATTCCTTCTTGGTGATATAAGGCCTTGGTCTTCATAAAAACGAATACTACGAGTCGTAATATCAAATTCTTTTGATAGGTCACTGATGCTATATGTTTCTTCTGAGTTCTGTTCGTAGATGTCTTCGTTCATAAAATGTACCTTGATTTAGCATCTCGTATTTTCAATATAATATAAGTGAAGTTTACGTAAAGGTAAAGCTGCGGTGTTATGTAAATGTAAAAAAGTAAGCTAAAGAAGTATATAAATCTGTATAGATACTGTTGATTATTGTTATGCCAAGTTATGACCAGCAATAATTTATTTTTAATTTGATATTTTAAAGAAAACCTAATAGTACTGTTTTTCTAATAGGAAAAAACTGGAAAGATAAGTTGTCAATTAAATTTAGATTTTAAAAAATTTTGATTAAAGAATCATTGGTTGACGTTGGCGTAAACGTCAATATTGTGTATGCTCATACAATATTAATATTAATTTTAATAAACTCGATTAAAAGAGAGCGATTATATGTCTGTTGAAGATCCTATTGTTATTGTTAGCGCTAAACGTACACCTATGGGTGGATTTATGGGGGCTTTAAGTGGTGCCGATGCAACTGATTTAGGTGCTACGGCTATAAAAAGTGCTGTTGCAAATGCTAGATTAGCATCAAGTGACATTGATGAAGTTGTAATGGGTTGTGTTTTACCAGCAGGCTTAGGTCAGGCACCAGCACGTCAAGCTACATTAAAAGCAGGCCTAGCTCAAAAAACTGGTGCTACGACAATCAATAAAGTATGTGGTTCAGGTATAAAAGCAACAATGTTAGCCCATGATCTTATAAAAGCAGACAGTATCGAAGTTGCAATAGCAGGTGGCATGGAAAGTATGTCAAATGCGCCATATTTTTTACCTAAAGCGCGTGGCGGTTTCAGAATGGGCCATGGTGAAATTAAAGATCATATGATGGCTGATGGTCTTGAAGATGCTTATGAAAATAAAGCTATGGGCTGTTTTGCGCAAGATACAGCGAATGATTATAAGTTAACACGCGAAGATATGGATACTTTTGCTATATCATCTCTTAAAAAAGCACAAGCTGCGATAGAAGCGGGTGATTTTGATAATGAAATAGAACCTTTTATTGTTAAAAGCCGCCGAGGTGATACTACAGTGACTATTGATGAAGGCCCAGGTAACGCAAGAATTGATAAAATTCCAACCCTAAGAGCTGCATTTGCAAAAGACGGTACAATTACAGCAGCGAATTCTTCATCTATCTCCGATGGTGCAGCTGCTTTAGTATTAATGAAAGAGTCAAAGGCTAAAGAAAAAGGTCTAACCCCTTTATGTCGTATTAAAGCACACGCTACGCATTCTCAAGCTCCTGCTGAATTCACTGTTGCTCCTATTGGCGCAATAAATAAAGTTCTTGAAAAAACAGGATGGGAATTAAACGATGTTGATTTATGGGAAATTAATGAAGCATTTGCCATGGTAACTATGCTAGCGATTAATGAACTTAAGTTAGATGAAAGTAAAGTTAATATAAATGGTGGTGCTTGTGCATTAGGTCATCCTATTGGTGCTAGTGGCGCACGTATTTTAGTTACTCTTATTCATGCATTGCGCAATAAAGAATTAAGAAAAGGTGTTGCTACATTGTGTATTGGTGGTGGTGAAGCTGTTGCAATGGCAGTAGAAGTTGTTTAATTAATTAAAAGGCGCTTTTAAAGCGCCTTTTCAGTATTTATATCTAAGTAATTAAGCTTACATATAAATATTTGAGAAAACCAATTTAAGCAATAAAAAAACTTAATTTGGTCGTATTCACTAATAGTAAAACATATTAGTTTTAAAAGTATAAAAATGAGAACCTTATGAATTTCAATTTATCTGAAGATCAAATCGCATTCGCAGAAACTGCTCGTCAATTTGCTTTAACAGAAATGCTACCAAATGCAGCAAAATGGGATGCTGAACATATTTTTCCAAAAGATGTAATTCAAGCTGCAGGTGAACTTGGTTTTTGTGGTCTTTATACACCTGAAGCAGCGGGTGGATTGGGCCTTTCACGTTTAGATTCAAGTATTATTTTTGAACAACTCGCAATGGGGTGTACAGCTACTACAGCAATGTTGACGATTCACAATATGGCTACTTGGATGATTGCTAGCTTTGGTACACAAGAAATAAAAGAGCAATTATGTAACGAGCTTGTAATGGGTGTAAAACTAGCCTCATATTGTTTAACAGAGCCTGGTTCCGGTTCTGACGCGGCATCTTTAAGAACTAAAGCAATATCTGACGGAGACGATTACATAATCAATGGTTCAAAAATGTTTATCTCAGGTGCAGGTGAAACTGATGTTTTAGTTGTTATGGTACGTACTGGTGAAGCCGGTCCAAAAGGTATTTCAGCTGTTGTTGTGCCTGCAGACGCACTCGGTGTTATCTATGGTAAAGCAGAAGAAAAAATGGGTTGGAATGCTCAGCCTACACGTTTAGTTACTTTTGAAAATGTAAGAATACCAAAATCACATTTATTAGGTAATGAAGGTGATGGTTTCACTTTTGCGATGCAAGGTCTTGATGGTGGCAGAATCAATATTGCTACGTGTTCAATTGGTACTGCTCAGCAAGCTTTAAATACTGCTACAGAATATATGAAAGAGCGAGAGCAATTTGGTAAACCACTTGCTGCATTTCAAGCGTTACAATTCAAACTTGCTGATATGGCAACAGAACTTGTAGCTGCACGTCAAATGGTACGTTTAGCCGCATTTAAATTAGACACTAAAGATCCAGAAAAAACAGCATATTGTGCAATGGCAAAACGTTTTGCAACTGATATCGGTTTTACAGTATGTGATGAAGCATTACAGCTTCATGGTGGTTATGGTTATATCAAAGAGTATCCATTAGAACGTCATGTAAGAGATGTTCGTGTTCATAAAATTTTAGAAGGTACTAACGAAATAATGCGCTTGATCATAGCCCGTCGCTTATTAGCTGATGGTGCAGGTGATATTTTATAACAATGAGTAAGTAACTCAATTGTGAAAAATTGGCATGGATTGTATCGATGCCTAGATAAAATTAAGGATTAAAAATATGTCAGCTCAAATTAAACTTGAAAAACAAGATCATATCGCAATTTTAACGATGTCTAATCCACCAGCAAATACATGGACTCGCGATACGTTAGTTGCTTTAAAAGAGTTAGTTCTAGAATTAAACTCGGATAAAAATATATATTCACTTGTGATCACAGGCGAAGGTGAAAAATTCTTTAGTGCTGGTGCTGACTTAAACGTATTTGCGTCGGGTGATAAAGGTGTAGCAGCTGAGATGTCATTTGTATTTGGTCAAGCATTTGAAACTTTATCAGATTTTAGAGGTGTTTCCATTGCGGCTATTAATGGTTTTGCAATGGGCGGAGGTTTAGAAGTTGCTTTAGCATGTGATATTAGAATTTTAGAACAACAAGCACAAGTTGCATTACCTGAAGCAAAAGTTGGTTTATTACCTTGTGCTGGTGGAACTCAAAATTTAGCAACGTTAGTTGGTGAAGGATGGGCAAAACGTATGATTTTATGTGGTGAGAGATTAAAAGCCGATAAAGCGCTACAAATTGGTTTAGTTGAAGAAGTTGTTGAAACGGGAACTTCATTACAGCACGCACTTGTACTAGCTAAAAAAGTTGAAGACCAAAGTCCTGTTGCTGTTTCTGCATGTAAAACACTCATTCAGCAAGGCCGTTCTGGTTCAACTCGTGGTGCTTTACCACTAGAGCGTGAAATGTTTGTAACTTTATTTGATACCAAAGATCAAAAAGAGGGTGTTCAGGCATTTTTAGAAAAGCGAAAAGCGAACTGGGTGAATGCCTAATGAGCTGCGTTTTATTTAAGGAGTTAGAGTCTGCGTGCGGCTTAAAAATTGGTATTGCTACTCTGAACTCTGAAAAATCACTTAATGCGTTAAACATGGATATGATCCAACTATTAACGCCGCAACTACAAAAATGGAAAGATGATGACTCAATCGCCTTAGTATTATTAGAAGGTGCCGGAGAAAAATCATTTTGTGCAGGAGGTGATGTTGTAAGCTTATATAAAGCAATGGCAACTGTAAAAAATGGTAAAATCGATCCAACAGATTATATCGAAAATTTTTTTACAGCAGAGTATAAATTAGATTACCTCATTCACCGTTTTGAAAAACCAGTCTTATTATGGGGGAATGGCATCATAATGGGTGGGGGATTAGGTATAATGGCAGGTGCAAGCCATAAAGTAGTGACAGAAAGTGCACGAATAGCCATGCCAGAAATCACAATTGGTTTATATCCTGATGTAGGAGGGAGTTTTTTCTTAAATAAAATGCCAGATCAAGTAGGTTTATTTTTAGGATTAACAGGTGCTTCTATGAATTGTGAAGATGCTCGATTTGTTGGTCTTGCAGATTATTACGTTAAACATAATTTTAAAGCAGACTTAATTGAGAAGTTACTTTTAACTAAATGGGGAAAAACCAAGTCACTAAATCACGATAAATTAAGTGAAGTCCTTCAAAGTTTCCAAAATACTTCAGGAAAACCGCCCATTTCTGAAGTTAAAAACCATATTGAAAAAATTTCTGATATGTCTGGCTTTAATAGTTTAATTGAAAAAGTTGATTACTTATTAAGTATCGAAATCGAAGATAAGTGGTTCAATCGTGCGCAAAAAGGCTTAAGTCATGGCAGCCCATTAAGCGCTCACTTAGTATTTCAGCAACTAAAACATGCTAAAGGTTTAAGTTTAGGTGATTGCTTTAGACAAGAGTTATCTATGTCTGTGCAATGTGGCCGTTTTGGTGAGTTTAAAGAAGGTGTTCGTGCCTTACTAATAGACAAAGACGGTAAACCCAATTGGAAATTCTCCAATTTAAATTTAGTACCACAAGAGTATGTAGCACCATTTTTTGAATCTTTATGGGATAAAAATACGCATCCATTAGCAACATTAGGAAAGGAATAATAACATGGCAAATATCGGATTTATTGGTTTAGGTAACATGGGTGGCCCGATGGCTGCTAATTTAGTCAAAGCGGGTCACACTGTTACTGTTTTTGATCTTAGCCTAGATGCTATGAAGACATTATCTGATGCTGGTGCAAAAATAGCTGAGTACGTGAATGACTGTGCTATTGATAAAGATTATGTCATTAGTATGTTACCTGCAGGTAAACATGTTAAAGGTTTGTATCTTGGCGAGTCTGGTTTAATCTCTGTATTAGATAATAAAACGCAAGTAATTGACTGTAGTACGATTGATGCACAATCGGCACGCATTGTAGGTGAAGGGTTAAGCAAAGCGGGTATTAGTTTTGTAGATGCGCCTGTTTCAGGTGGTACAGCTGGTGCGACTAACGGCACTTTAACTTTTATTGTAGGTGCACGTAAAGACGATTTTTCAAAAGCCGAAACAGTATTAAAAGACATGGGAAAAAACATATTCCATGCTGGTGATATTGGTGCAGGCCAAGTTGCAAAAATTTGTAATAATATGCTGTTAAGTGTATTAATGGCAGGAACCAGTGAGGCATTACAAATGGGTATAGATAATGGCTTAGACCCTAAAGTGTTATCAGATATTATGCTGCAAAGCTCGGGTCGTAACTGGACTTTAGAGTTATATAATCCGTGTCCTGATGTATTAGACAATGTACCATCTTCTAATGACTACAAGGGTGGCTTTATGGTTGATTTAATGGCTAAAGATTTGGGTCTCGCTATGGACGCTGCCAATCATAGTAACTCTAGTACACCTATGGGCGCACTTGCTAAAAATCTTTATAACTTAATGCAAAATCAAGATATGGGTTCTCAAGATTTTTCTTCGATTTTCAAATTATTTTCAAAAGCAGAATAAAATGAAACAGATTTCAGTAATAGGTTCAGGCACTATGGGTAATGGTATTGCTCATGTATTTGCTCAAAATGGTTTTAAAGTGAATTTAGTTGATATTTCACAAGATGCACTGGATAAAGCGTTACTCACAATTGGTAAAAACTTGGACCGTCAAGTTAAGAAAGAAGCAATAACTGCACAAACTAAAATAGATACTTTAAATAACATTACAACTTTTACCCAAATGAAAGAAGGTGTTGAATCTTCTGATTTAGTTGTTGAAGCTGCCACAGAAAATCCAGATATTAAATTAAGTATTTTTAAAGAGCTAGATGAACTTTGTAAAGATGACGCTATTTTAGCTTCTAATACATCATCAATTTCAATTACAAAAATTGCGAGTGTAACTAACCGCCCAGAAAAAGTAATTGGCATGCATTTTATGAATCCTGTGCCAGTTATGAAATTAGTTGAAGTGATAAATGGTTATCTAACATCTATCGAAACAACAAATTGCATTATTTCTTTGTGCGAGCACCTAAGTAAAACGGCTGTACCTGCTAATGATTATCCTGGATTTGTTGCTAACAGAATCTTAATGCCAATGATCAATGAAGCCATTTTATCACTTCAAAATGGTGTTGCAGGTGTTAACGAAATAGACCAAATTATGAAACTTGGCATGGCACATCCTATGGGGCCATTACAGCTTGCAGATTTTATTGGTTTAGATGTATGTTTATATATTATGCGTGTACTACAAGACGGTTTAGGAGATGATAAATACGCTCCTGCGCCATTACTTGTCAATATGGTAACAGCAGGGCATATGGGCTCTAAATCTGGTAATGGCTTTTATGATTGGTCAAATGGAATAAAAGATTTAAAAGTCTCAAAACAGTTTACCAATTAAAAACGAAAAAATTTTAATAAGTTTAAAAGCCTTATAATTTCATAAGGTTTTTTACTATAAAAATATCAAAACGATACATTGTAATAAAATTATTAAAAAGCATTTTTATGAATATAAAAAATAAAACAATCGTAATCACTGGTGGAGCGCAAGGTTTAGGTTTTTCTATGGCTAAATCTTTTATAAAACAAGGTGCACATATTGCCTTGATAGATATGTGTAATCAACAATTAGATGATGCCGTTATAGAATTAAGCTCTGATATAAACAAAGTTATTTCATATGTCGCTGATGTGACAAAAGAAGATGAAGTGATCAAAACATTTAATTTAATCAACAATGACTTTGGCTCGATAGATATTTTAATTAATAATGCAGGTATTACACGAGATGGTATGTTGGTTAAAGTGAAGGATGACCAAGTTGTAGAGCGGATGTCTCTTAAACAGTTTCAGTCTGTTATTGATGTGAATTTAACGGGAGTATTTTTGTGTGGTAGAGAAGCTGCATCTTATATGATTGAAAATTCCGAAGTTTCATCGGGTGTGATTATAAATATGTCTAGTATTTGTCGTGCTGGTAATATAGGACAAACAAATTACGCAGCGTCAAAAGCTGGGGTGGTTGCATTAACAACGACTTGGGCTAAAGAGTTAGGCCGATTTAATATCCGTGTTGGTGCGATCGCCCCTGGAGTTATCGATACTCAAATGACTAGAGCAATGAAACCTCAAGCACAAGATAGAATGATACAAGGTACTTCTGTAGGTAGGTTTGGTTCAGCCGACGAGATTGCCCATACTGCACAATACATAATAGAAAATGACTTTTTCACTGGACGTGTGATTGAGATAGATGGTGGTATTAGAATTTAATCATTAATATTTTTAAGAAAGAGAATTTCTATGGCACAATATTATTAATTTTATCATCATTAATTTTTAGTTATAACAGAAATAAAAATCGTTCTATATTTATAGACCATTATGAATTTATTTTATTTACTCGCAGTTATTAACTTTTTTGTCGAAATGGGTTTAGTGGATTTTACACTATACACCAACTGAAGCGATGACAACACCAACGAGTGCACAACTAGGAGTAAAAATAGCCTGGAAAATCAATAAAAAACTAAATTCCTTGACTGATGCCCTTCACTCAAGTTAGATTTTATTGAGCGTTACTGTTAGACAAAAATTGACCGGTTTCACTATATTACACAAAACTACATGTTTTATATTAAATAAGCACTAAACTTTACAGTTGTGCATACGCAATTTTAAATTTTTAAAGGTAGGAAAGATGAAAAGTATCTTGAATAAACTATCAATTAATAAAACTATTATTTTTTATCGGTTTTTATTTTTAGCTTACAAGCTATTTACGGATTGATGATTAATTCTAGTATCAATATTATGGGTTATCATATCACCCAAATTGAAACCCAATACATTCCTCTAACTAAAGACATAACGTTATTAACAGAGCGACAGTTAAAACAAAAAATTGTATTTGAACGTGATTTTGGTTATACCGCTGTAATCAATGAAGAGGATAGTGATCTTAAACATTTTAACGAAGCAAAAAATAAATTTTGACAATTACCAAATAAGATCGAGAATGGCATAGAATATTTTATAAATATTTTATAAATATTTTATAAATATTTTAGTAAGTGATAAAAGTGTGGCGGAAGAAGTTGACTTGGTTTCTGCGGCTATGGCTTCAATGGAATTAGCACGACATGCAGAAAGTGCCTTCATTTTTAGCAAAGCAACTTAAAAGTAACATCGAAAAATTCAAGTTAATATAATTTTTAAATACTAATTAAATATATAATTACAGAAGGTTAATATGAAAATTAAATCTCTAGCCATTGCGAGTGTATTATATACCCTAATCCCAACTTTGGCGAATGCTTCATCTACTGAACATCACCATTTCCCTGGCATATTTATTGGTGCAACCACTATCGATAGTGAAACAGACTTTTCATATGGTTTTGAATATGAATATAAAGTATCTAAATTGTGGGGAGCAGGATTTGTTTTTGAAAAAACCGATGACGCACACCACGGTGATGGCATTGACGTTAAATTGGCCTCTTTGTATTTACACCCTTGGAAAGAATTAAGAGTAGGGGTTGGTTTTGGTAAAGAAAAAGTTGGTGGTCACCATAGTCATGAAGAAAATTTGCAACGTATCTCGGTTAATTATGACTTTCATGTTGCTGGCTTTGGTATAGCCCCAACAATAGCGATAGATTTTGTTGATGGCGAGAATGCAACAGTATTAGGGCTCTCATTTATAAAATCTTTTTAATATCAGATATTCTGAGGTATTGAATATTAAGTGGGGGATATACCCAAGCCACTTGATAATACTTGTTTCAGAATTTATCAGGTGAGTTAGTACAAGGCACATCATTTTAGCAATGCTTATTGCCTTTCAAACTGATGTAACGTAGTGATTACTTACCAGATAAATTCACTACGGGCGGGTTTTAAATGGTCAACTACCGCGTTATTTATGTTGATAAGGGAATAAACATTACCTGAAATAAATGTCTTGTATTTGACCATTTAAACTCCCGCTGAAATCATGCATTTCCAAGTAGCTTGGGTATATGGTTAAATTCACTCTTTTTAAAAAGTTAACAATTGATATATACCCAAACCACTTCAAGATGCAGGATTCAGTTGGAATTAGAAATGCTTTAGGCAAGGCATTGATTGAAGAACATGGTTATTCCCTTTTCAAAATCAATAACGCTGCATAAAGTATTTATAAACCAACCTTACAGGGACTTCTGAGCAAATCATGCTCGTTGTTGCCTGCATGGATGTAGGTACTAGAGCAATGCAGGAGCATATTGCCGGTCCATCTTTTTTTAAGGGAGTAACCATTAATGCAAAGATGCGCCTAGATCATGAATTGCTCAGCAGTCCTGAACCTCACATCTTGAAGTGGCTTGGGTATATACGCACTAATGTTCGCTTATAGTGATAAATTGTCGTTAATACCTATGTAAACGGTCTCATTATAGTTCGTTTGAGTCTGTGGAGATGCTTCGCTTTAACCAAAAGAATATCAATTGTCAGATTGATTTGATCTAAAAGCACAATTAAGTGTCAAGTTTTAATCCGATACTTAATTAGGATACTCAAACCACTTCAAGATGCCCGATTCAGTTGAAATTAGAGACGCTTTAGGTAAGACATTGATTGCAGAAAATAGTTATTCCCTTTTCAAGATCAATAACACAGCTTAAAGCCCTTCTAAACCAAATCATAGGGGACTTCTGAGTAAATCATGCTCGTTGTTGTCTACATGGATGTAGGTACTAGAGCAATGCAGGAGTATATTGCTAGTCCATCTTGTTTTAAGGGAGCAACCATTAATACAAAGGTGTGCCTAGATCATGATTTTCTCAGGAATTCTGAAGCTCGCATCTAGAAGTGGCTTGGGAATACCTTGTTGTGTTTTAAACCAACCTTTTAGATGTTTAATAGACGCTTTATCTCGACGTTCCAACTTATTAAAAGGGAAAAGTATAAGAAAGTAGCTGTGCGATTAACACCTATCGCCTGTCGCGATAAGTGTAATTGCCGGTGGCTCAACCTTACCAGAGGGTAGCAAAGACGCATTGACATAAGTGATATAACAACCACTAGCAATATAATATCAACAACTCTTCGATCACTTGGTGCGTCATTTGGTGCAGGTCGTAATTCAGCCAATGTATCAAGAGTCACATAAAAGGTCTTACTTGTAAAATCTCCCATAGCAAACCAGTCATCACTATTAATATCTACCATCGTTTTTAAATCATCAATGTTACCGCTAATATAATTTAAGTCTGGATATCCATAAGTTATAGCGGTGCCATTAACTTCTGCACCTGAAATATTATGCTTTTCATTCAAACCGATATTATTAATTAATGCTTTGCCATGAAACATCCCACTACTAGACGATAAATTGCCTTTTAATGCTTGCAGTGCCACCAGGTTAGCATCACTTGTTAAACTAATAAACTAATAAACTAATAAACTAATAAACTAATAAACTTAGGCGCAGCAGTTGTAGCTAAAACACCAAGAATAACAATAACCAGAACTAATTCAATTAAGGTAAATCCATTTTTAGCTTTGATAGTAAACTGCATGATGTAAACTCTGTAAGTGATTTAATAGCAACTAATTATAGCGTTTCTTTCATTTCAATATAATCCCTAAAGTATTGAGCTAAGATAAGTAATACGAAATAAACTGTCACAATTATTTTACAGCTCAGCCTTTAATGACCATTTTAGGCTAAAAATCGTCCAAAGTTATCGTTTATGATTATTGTAATTTTTTGTGACAAAGAACTAAATAGCTCACGCGATAATGGTGCAGACTCTTTTTCGCACTACCTGCAATGATTTTTCTATCTTTAATTATGAAGTGTTTTTCATCATGTAAAATAGGTGCCGACCTCATGAATTTGAGTCCTATGAGCACTCATAATTTATAGGTCAAAAATAGATTCTGTTTAAAGTAGAGCATCTATAAATGAACTTATTAAAAACAAATTTGTTCATTTTTACTAAATAACTTAAACCCCTTAGGTGTTAACTGGTAATAACATAATGCATTATTTTTTATAGGTAATTTACGAATTAATTTTTCATTTATTAAAAATTCGATAACACTGTTATGAAAATTACGCTGCTCATATGTTACTTGTATGTTTTTATGAATATCACTAAATGTTATCGTTTTACTGAAAGGGTAAGCCTTGCTTAACTCAGAAAGGATTGATTTACAAAAAGTATTAAAGTCTAAATTTTCCATTAATGGTTTATTATTCCTTTGCTAATAAAACGATAATAAAAATAAGGTTAGTATTTAACAGTACTTATTAACTATATGTTGCTAACCCTTTAAAATTCTATAATAATCATGAACATTACAAATAACAAAGAACTTTATTATGTTAATCGCAATGTTTATGATGGTACTACTTACTTTGATTATTGGAATAGTGACAGTAACTGTTAGAATTAAAAATGTTAAAAAAAGCAAGATTAGTCGAAAATATTTTAGACTAATGCAAGGTGAAAATCTACCTGATGTAGTAATCAAAACAACACGTAATTTCAATAATCAGTTCGAGCTACCTGTGTTGTTTTATGTAGTATGTACTTTATTTATATCATTAAAAATCGAAAGTGAGTTTGCTTTATACATTGCAATAGTTTTTGTAATATCTCGTTATTTTCATGCTGTAATACATATTACTTATAATAATGTAATACATCGTATGATCAGCTTTTTTATAGGGTTTATTTGTGTAATAGCCATGTGGGTTAATCTTGTAATCATACAAAGCTAATCTGTTAATTCATGTAATATCATAGGAATATCTTTAACCCCTTTATTCTCTCGAATGCCTGCTATGGGCTTAAATCCTAGTTTCAAATAAACGGACTTTGCATTTAAAGCAGAATTAACAGTAAACTTACCTACATTACCATTTTTAAAACATACGCCTTTTGCATACAACCATAACTTTTTAGCTATCCCTTTACCTTGATATGTATCAGCTACAAACATGTGAAATAAATGACTATTATCTCTAATCGCAATAACACCCACTAAAACATTATCATCTTTTATTATATGGTAAAGGTAATTAGTATTCATGTATTGAGTTAAAGAATTTGGCTTCATTGATTCTATGAGTAACTCAATACCTTGGTCAGAGCAATTAGGGGCGATGTACTTTAACGATAAACGGGAAATTAATTCACTTATCTCATTTACATCTTTATGTGTTGCTTGTTTTATGAACATTTGATTGTCATTTCCAAGTTGCAAGGGTATAGTGAGGTACGCTCAGCTAACAATTCTAAACGGCTATTATTGTACTGGATTAATTACTTAAACTTATCAGCTAATAAACCAATTGTTAAAGCATAACTGTTGGCACAGTTGTAACGTAAAATTGTTCGGAAGTTATCATAAGTTAAGAATGCTTTACCACTTTCGCCATCCGGTAATACCAGTGTTGCTTTTAAGTCTACATCAGGTAAGTCTTTCAGATTTAAACGGCGTATTCCGTGATCATTCCATTCTTTAAGCGTCAGTTTTTCTGTATGTGTTCTTAAAGCACGACAGCCTTTTTCAGGTTTTTCTGCTTTTACAGTTTTTAGCCAAGTAGCTGCATTCTCAGGTAAAGTAACTTCACGGCCCCAAGTTTGATTATCGTTCCAACCAAAATGTTTTAAGTAATTCGCGATAGATGCAAATACATCTGCGTGATTACCCCAAATATCTTTTTTACCGTCACCATCAAAATCTTGTGCAAATCGTAAGAAACTTGATGGCATGAATTGACCTTGCCCCATAGCTCCGCTCCAAGAGCCTTTCATATCTTTCAGAGCAATATGGCCTTCATCTAAAATAGTTAGGGCGTTAAGTAGCTCTTTTCTGAAGTATGCAGCACGGCGTTTATCGTAAGCTAAGGTAGCAAGAGAGCGGATAATGTCATTTTTTCCCATATAATTGCCGTAATTTGTTTCTAGACCCCAAAAAGAAAGAATAAATCGTGGTTGAACACCATAAGATTCACCAATTTCTTTAAGTAAGGTACCATGTTTTTTTTGCATTTTAGCGCCCATTTTCAGTCTCCATTGAGACAAACGCTTTTGACTATATTTTTTGAATGTACGTTTAAATTCAGGTTGTGATCGGTCACTTTTAATTGCTTTAGGATAAAGTTTTAAATCAGTTAAAGCGGCTTTAATTGTTTCATCTGTAATGCCTTTTTGTTTTGCTTCAGTCCGTAATTCTACTAACCATTGATCAAATGGAGGAACAGTGTCTTTTGCGTTTGCTTTAAAGTTTATGATTGTATTGATAGACAATGATAGTAGACCGACCGTAAAAACTTTTGAAATTTTCATGAGATATTTGCCTTAAAAGTTAAATCAAATGACTATTGGCAATAGTCATTTTAAAATAAAAAATTACTGACCTAACAATAATGGTTCAGCTTTTTGAGTTGCTATTTTAAGATGTTGCCAAAGTTTTTCAACTCTGGCTAATTTTTTGCGTTCAATGGGTGCTGCCATCCAAAAACTGCGTATAATGTTAATGTCGCTTTCTAGTACTGGTAATAAGTTGTCTGCATTAGCAGCCAAAAAACAAGGTAATATAGCTAAACCTAAACTATTTTCAACTGCTTTAAACTGTGCAATAACACTGGTACTTCTAAATACAGGTTTTACTTTTTCTAAGTACCTGTCTAAATAACACAGTTGATCACTAAATATTAAGTCGTCAACGTATCCTATCATTGCATGATTTGAAAGTTGAGATAAACAACTGATATCACTATTTTTAGCTATGTATTCTTTACTTGCATACATTTTAAGGCGGTAGTCACATAATTTTGTAACAACGAGTGATTTGTTTTCTGGTTTTTCAACTGTAACAGCTAAATCAGCTTCATATTGCGTGAGCTTAACTAACCGCTGTAAAGGCAATAGGTCGATTGAAATTTGTTTATGATCTCTATGAAATGGTGTTAATTGCTCAGTAATAAAGTAACTACCAAACGCATCTGTGGTACCAATTCTAATATTTCCTTTGTCTTCAAGATTTTTGCCTTGCAAAATATCAAGAGTGGCAACTGTTTTTTTCTCAATTTCTAACGCAGTTGTTAATAATTCGTGTCCGTGCTCTGTTAATGTGTGTCCAGTAACACTTCTATCAAAAAGTTGTGTGCCTAATTCAGTTTCTAATTTATGAATTCGCCTAGAAACTGTGGACGGATCAATATTTAATCGCTTTGAGGCCATAGTTAAAGTTTCACTTCTAGCTACTTCTAAAAAGACTTTTAAATCGTCCCAATTCATTTTATTTATTCAATATTGTTATCCCTTGCATATATGCAAGGCTGCCTTGCACTAAGGTCTCTTGTCAAGGATATTCATACCCTCTATGCTAATAAAAATCGTTTATTACTTTTTATTGATAAATTGTAATGAAAATAGAGATAAATAAAAGGAAAAACCATGCCAATACGCCGCGTTCCAATGATCATCAATGGTGAGAAAATAGACTCTACATCAGGTAATTGGATAGATGTTTTAAACCCAGCGACGCAAGAGGTTGTTGCACAAGTTCCTTTTGCGACACTTGATGAAGTTGATGCTGCAATTGAAAATGCGCATGAAGCTTTTCAAACGTGGAAATTGGTACCTATGGGCCAACGAATGCGTATTATGCTTAAGCTTCAAAACCTAATACGTGAAAATACAACAAAACTTGCTGAATTGATCACGTTAGAGCATGGTAAAACGTTACCAGATGCTGAAGGTGAAGTCGCGCGTGGTTTAGAAGTAGTAGAGCACGCATGTTCAATTACTACTTTACAATTAGGTGAAATGGCAAATAATGTTGCTGGTAATGTTGATGTACACACATTACAAAAACCATTAGGTGTTGGCGCGGGTATTACTGCATTTAACTTTCCAATTATGCTTCCTTGTTTTATGTTTCCGTTAGCATTAGCTACTGGTAATACATTTGTATTGAAACCTTCTGAGCAAGACCCTTCTTCTTCTGTATTTTTAGTTGAATTAGCATTGGAAGCGGGTATTCCACCAGGTGTACTTAATGTTGTTCACGGCGGTCCAGAAGTCGCTAATAGGTTATGTGATCACCCACTAATTAAAGCAGTATCATTTATCGGTTCTACACATGTAGGTAAACACATTTACGAACGTGCAAGCACACATGGTAAGCGTGCGCAGTCTATGGTTGGCGCAAAAAATCACGCGATAGTGATGCCTGATTGTGATAAAAATCAAGCTATCAATAATATCTTAGGTGCAGCATATGGTGCAGCTGGTCAGCGTTGTATGGCTAATTCCGTTGTTATCCTAGTTGGTGAAACACGCAGTTGGGTTGATG
This sequence comes from Pseudoalteromonas sp. NBT06-2, assembly GCF_002276045.1. Lineage (GTDB taxonomy): Bacteria > Pseudomonadota > Gammaproteobacteria > Enterobacterales > Alteromonadaceae > Pseudoalteromonas. Next base: position 40,979 of record NZ_NQMR01000060.1, read on the forward strand.
AAATTGCGAGTCGCAGTCATGAAATGAAAATTGGCCCAGGTACTGATCGCTCAGCCGATTTAGGCCCTGTTGTAAATCCACAAGCGAAAGAGCGTATTATTAAGCTGATTACTTCAGGTGTAGCGCAAGGTGCAACGCTATTAGTTGATGGGCGAGATTGTGTTGTTGAGGGTTATGAAAAAGGTAATTTTGTAGGTCCAACAATGTTTACCGATGTAACAACTGATATGGATATATATACACAAGAAATATTTGGTCCAGCATTATTAATTTTACAAGCTGAAACTTTTGAAGAAGCGATAAAATTTATTAATGATAACCCATTTGGTAATGGTGCTTCTATCTTTACAAGCTCAGGATATTATGCGCGTCGTTTCGAAAATGAAGCAGATGCGGGTCAATTAGGTATAAACTTACCAATTCCGGTACCAGTTGCATACTTTAGCTTCACTGGTTCACGTGGTTCTAAATTAGGTGATTTAGGACCTAATGGTAAACAAGCTATTTCTTTTTGGACGCAAACTAAAACAGTATCTACACGTTGGTTCGCTCCTGATCATCAAGCAGGCGAAGTAAATACAACTATCTCGATGAAGTAGTTATCATTATTCTATGATAAATGTATTGAATTTTAAGCCACTCGATTTGAGTGGTTATTTAATTTGAAAATACATAATAAAAATACTTATACCGATCTTACTTCAAATGCATGTTTCAGAGCTATCTGAGCGAGCCCAATTTAAGGCGTATTGATGCAAGAATGTAGGCACCTTACAAACCAACGCGACGATGAAGTGGGCTTACTCAGAAGCTCGGTCTCTGCGAGTTTAAACAGGTTTTTGCTGCGGTTATTAATTTTGCTAAGGGAACCACCATTATCTTCAATTAAGACCTTATCTAAATCCTGTTTAATTCTCGCTGAAATCTAGTATTTTGAGATATCATAGGTATAACTATAAGCTGCGTCCAAACTGAAGAAATGTTTGTGTTAACATTTGTTGTACTTCTTCTTTAGATAAGCAATCAGAAAGTAGATCATCATTAATTTAATACTTGGTTTTCTATACTCTTTGGCTGGCAAGTATTATCACCTAATGGCTTAAATTTTATTAATAATAAGGGTAATAGCGATAAATTAGAAATTAATGCAAATATCATAGAAAAACCTGTTAATAAGCCAAAGTAAATTGAAGGCATAAAGTTAGAAAAGATCAATATTGAAAAACCGAGTGTAATTGTAATCGATGTATAGTACATAGCACGGCCAATACTACTATGGCTTTTTATTATTGCTTGCTCGTAATCACCACACAGTTGATATTCAATTTTAAACCTATGTACGTAATGTATTGAATTATCCACTGCTATTCCTACGCAAATTGATGCGATTGTGATTGTCATCATATCTAATGGTATACTAAACCAACCCATAATGCTTAAAACCATGCTTGCGGCTACAAGATTTGGAATTAAGGTAATTAACGATAAGCTTATGTTTTTATATAATAAAACAAACATGATTAAAATGCTAAAAAATACCATGCCTAAGGTTTGTATTTGAGAACTGAATAAGCTTTTCAACATATTATTATATAAAACCAACATACCGGTTAATTGAATTTGCTCTTCTTTCAAATCGAATTTATTGACTAATCCACGTTTTATATTTTTGAGTAATTCATCTCTTTTAAGGTTTTTGTCAGATTCAAAGACCCTAATACTGAATCTAATTTGATTGCCATTTTCAGACAGATATGGGTCAAATAAAACAGACTTAACAGAATCTGGTAATTTAGAATATATTAGTGAAAGTTTAAAATTATCAGTTTTAGTTTCAGGCTCTAAATCGTTTATCAATTGCATACCTGATGCTAACGACAATATTTTTCCAGTTTGTGGCAGCTTATCTAAAAATTTATGATACTGTGCGACTTCTTCTAACATAACAGGATTAAACCAATAGCTGGCGGTGATACCTGTGGGTTTGTTTTGCTCTAATTCATTAAATTCATCTTCTTCAAAACCAAATTCATCAAAGAAATCATCTTCGATGTCTTCTGCAATATTAGGATCTCTTTTTTCAATGGTAGGTTCGATAGGAGCATTTATCACAACATCTAATGGTGTTGTTCCGCCAAGTTTATTATCTATTAATGACATGCCTTGGTGTATTTCTGTTGAGGGTTTAAAATAGTCAATAAATCGATTTTCAACAGATAAATATCTAAAGCCAAAAATACTAATGGCAATAATAATAAAATATAAGACAAGTACAGGCACTTGAACTTTGATCAATTTTTTTGCAAAAGAGAGTGTGAGTTGCTCCGTTAAATTTTTTTGATTAACCACTTTACCTGGCTTTAATAACATCAATGCAGCTGGAAACAAGGTAAAAGCCATAAGAAATGCAATAGAAACACCTATTGTCATCATCCAACCAAAATCAATGACGGGTCTTATATCGCTTACAACCAGCGAACCAAAAGCGACAATTGTTGTAGCTGTTGTAAATAAGCAAGGTACAAATTTTTTCTGTATGGTTTTTGATACTAAAGTGAATTGTGATACTTGAGGATACTTCCAGTGTAACTCTTGATACCTGACAATTAAATGTATGGTTAATGAAAGCGTTAATATTAGCATGAGAGAGATAAAATTTGATGATACTATCGTAACAGGCCAGTCAACTAAACCTAAGAAGCCAACCATGATTATTCCTGATACGATGCAACATAATAAAGGTAATACAACCCAGCGAACTTTAGCAAATGCAATTGATAAAGTGAGTAAAATAAATAATACAACAACAAGACCAAAGTTGATTAAATCATGACGGATAAAAGCAATGGAATCAGATGTGATCATAGGGACTCCCCCTAAATGGAGTTGAGCATTATCACTATGTAAAGCCATAATTTGACGAACATCCGTTATTAACTGGGCTTGTTTATTTTGCATAACTTTTAAATGCGCCGAGTATAGAGTATTTATATTGTTAAGTTGTTTCTTAATAACGTTACTACTTGGTTCTTCCTGAATATTTTTTTTAAGATATATCCGTTTTTGCTGAAGTAACTGATTAGCTTTATCTGGCTTTATATATAATAAAAGGGCGGTTGTTTTACTATCGCTACTTATAAGCAAGTTTTTAAAAAGAGGGCTTATTAATAACTCTTTTTTAGCTAAGTTTTTATTAATATTAGGGTCTAATAAAGTGGGGATATGATCTACTAATGACTTTAAAGTAACGGGAGGGCTATTTATTAAAGGCACGTTTAATACACTAATTATTGACTCTAATTGATTTACCTTCATCAGTCGTTCAGACATTTTGATTAAATCATCGATAGTAGACTGAGCAAATAAGTCATTTTTTGGGGTATAGGTCATAATGAGAAAATCATCAGAACCATATTGTTGCTTAATTTCACGATAAAATTTGAGTGCATTATCGTTTTCAAGTACTAATGTATCACTTGAAGCATCTAATCTAAAATTAGGAATGTGAGAAGCAAAAAAAACAGTCATTAAAAATATTATAAAACAAACAACTTTTGGTTTATTTAAAATTGAATTTTTATAGATACCGGCTAAGTCAAAAAACATCACTATCCCTAATATTGCTTTTCATTAACTTGAGTATGACAGTAAATGAAAAAATGACGTAATTCTTATTTTAAAAATATAAATCCTGAATTTACAAGTCAGGTTTTTGTTATAAATTGATGTAGAAGCAAGGATCTCTAGTGTTTAACGTGATGAGAAATATAGCGATAACGTTATTTAAGCGAGATACAATTAAATCGTAAGTATGGCGAGGAAAAATAAAATGGCAGAGCTGACTATAATTGAGGGCGTTCATAATTCTGTGTCAGCGAATAAATTCTAAATATCAAGTACGCGGTCTAAGCGCCCTCCAAAATAAATAGCCAACTGATATAAACAAAGGTTCCAATTGTGAATTGGCATTGTCAATTTTTCTGTGGTATTTGATATGCCTGCATATAGTAATTTCAGCAAGCCAAACAATTGGATAATGGCTATCCAGAGGGGATTGTTGCCATTGCTCAAATTCAGGAATAAGTTTATCGGTCACACTACTAATAATACCTGTTGAAACGTTTACCTCATAAATATCTTCAACATGTTTATTAATATCTCGATAACTCATTCCCGCGCTGAACATAGAAAGTACTTTTGTATTAATTTCATCATTTAAAGTTGTTTTATTTTTTAATGAGCTCAATAATTACCGCTCGGTCCCTCTCAAAACTGTTGAATTAATTTAATAACACAAGGTAAACTCTAAAAACAATCATAACATTACTCTATAAATACATCCTGATATTGTCCTCTGATTTTATAGAATTCATCTAGATTATCCATAAATATATCGATTAAAACGGGGTCGAAATGGGCTCCTTTTTGCTCGTTAAAGAGTGCTAACAACTTATCATCGTCCCAAGCTTTTTTATAAACTCTATCGCTCCCTAAAGCATCAAAAACATCGGCTATCGCAGTAATTCTACCGTATATATGAATATCTTCACCTTTTAGGCTTCTAGGATAACCAGAACCATCATATTTTTCATGGTGTTCATAGGCAACAATCGCTGCTGTTTTTAACAACTTACGTTTAGAATGTTTTAACATGCTATAACCTATTGTCGCATGCGTTTTCATTACTTCATATTCTTCGACAGTTAATTTCCCTGGTTTATTTAGAATAGCATCTGCTATACCAATTTTTCCAATGTCATGCATAGGAGAGGCTAACTTTAATTGTTCAGCTTCTTCCTCAGGCAACCCATATTTCACAGCCAAAAGTTTAGAGTATGCAGCTACTCTTTTTACATGATTGCCAGTTTCTTTACTTCTACTCTCGCCAACAGCCCCCATAGTAAATATAATTTCAATTTGAGTTTTAATAATTTCATCTTGTAATGATTTTATTTCGAATAATTGTTCTTCTAAAACATCATATTCTGCTTTTTGTCTTTTATCACTTCGAGCCATTATTTTGTCTTGTCTTTTTATATCTTTAACTAACTTTTCAGTTACAGACAAAAAATTAGACTTTAATAGGTCTATCTCAGAGATCAGCTTATTCTCATTCATCACTATTAATCACCTATTTTTTGACAAGTTGTATATTAAGTGATTCAAAATCTTCAATGAAATCTTCCCCAGCTTCTTCTGCGCTTTCATTTTCTTCATCGTAGATCCAATTAATATCGATTTTAAAATCTCCGCTGTGAGCTTCTAATATATCAAATAAATCAAAAAATAATTTTGAACTACTCGAGTTAAAATATGAAATTTCAAAATTTAAGATAAATTCTCTTGAACTACCTTCTAAAAAAAAATCTTCTATCCATTTTAATACTTGAGCATAAAATTCAAATGTATTCTCAGGGTAAGACTTACCAACAAATGATACAGTTCCACTACTATCCATTATTATATTTGGTGTATATTTGCTGGCAGCTATAGTTAGATTATCCATATTAAGCCTCTTTATTTTCGTAAGATATATTTGCTTCAAAGTAAAATAAATACAAATCAGTCTCTGTTTTTGTAAACTTATAGTTAAGACTGCTACAGCGCTTTGCTATTTCATAAAAACCGATTCCAGCCCCTTTTCCATGTTTATTCCTACCACTTCGCCTTAGCTCTCTATATTTTTTTTTAATATCGGTCTTATCTAATTTTTGGATTTCGCTTAATGTCGTTTCTATTACCTCTTTATCTTTATCTGAAATTAAATTTTGGCTATCAATATAGAAAATACTGTCGGTTTTCTTACCAACAATGA
>NZ_NQMR01000061.1 GCF_002276045.1 Pseudoalteromonas sp. NBT06-2
AGAAAATACTGTCGGTTTTCTTACCAACAATGATAATACCTTCTGTTTTTGGGTGTGTACTATTTTCATCTAGTGATCTAGAATAATTCATCATATTTTGAGCAAGTTCGATAAAAATAGTGAAGATATTATTAGCAAAGCCAGAATTAAGTTCACAATGATCAGCTTCAAACTCTAATGCTTCAGTTATACCTGATATCAGAGTTTGTGTTAAAAACCCTCCATAGGTAAGAAATATAATTCCATTTTGATCAACAATATTCTGTATTTTAGTAAGATTAGTTCTTAGCATATTTTATATCCCCAAACGTGCTTACATTTCGATGGTAAATAATTCGTATTACGCATGCGACTTGTGTTAAAATGATATAAGTAAAATCATATCTCGTACAGTGTGCATAAAACTGCATAATATTAGGATCATTTTAGAGTCTATAAATAATTAAAACGACTTTAAAATTATTTAAACTAATGTAGTCAGACTATATAATATATTAAACGTCTAGCTACATGGAATTACTCTACTTTATCAAAGGCTATAACTATAATTTATAGTTGAGCTTATTAATAATTTCCATTTTTTCATAAAAAAACATACAAGTTACCCGCGATAAATGAGATCAAATTAGGATTTATGTTCCCAGCTCAACATTTAGTGGTATTGCGAATTGATAATCAAATTTTATATTTGTGTTCCATTGCTGTGCAAAACTATTAAGCAACATGTCATTACCATTAAAAACGCTTAATTTTCAGTGTTTCAATACAATCTGGTTAAAATACTCACTACAATATAGTCTATAGCCTCAAACTAATTTAAAGGCTTTATAGTAAGTTTTAAAGACCGAATCTTCAGATTAAGAAGATCAACTAGGTCGATTTTGGAATTGCTTCTGGCAAAGTAATGAGTAAAGCTTTTCATCTCATCCGCCACTTGCATATCGTATCGTTACATAAAGTAAATACGAATTTTAGAATAAAAAAATAGCTGCACTTGCATAAAGGCAGCGCTTTTTGTATTTTCAAGAAACTAGAATTGAGACGATCAATAATATGTAGATTAAGGGTGAAATAAATGCAAATTTTAGGAAAGTTAAACTGTATATATATTGGTAAAGCAGAACCCTTTTTTAAAAAAGGGTCAGACAGAGCCTTTGAATCAGCCATAAATAAAAAACCGATTAGCCAAACTGTAAATGTTAATAAAATGGGTATCATTGGTGATGAAGTTGGCGATAAAAAAATTCATGGTGGTATTGATAAAGCAGTTCATTTATATCCATGTGAACATTACGATTTTTGGAAGAAAGAGCTTAGTAATTGTGAGTTGCTTAATACATACGGCGCTTTTGGCGAAAATTTATCCTCTACAGGATTAACAGAAAAAAATGTATGTTTAAGCGATGAAATTAAAATTGGCTCATGTATTTTTGAAATTGTTCAAACAAGACAGCCTTGTTGGAAACTGAATGTTAGGTTTGACCAAAGTAATATGTCACGGTTAATGCAAGATAGCATGAAAACAGGTTGGTATTTTAAAGTAATTAAAAGTGGGATAATGACCGCTGGTGATGATATTGTTCTAATTAATAGACCCAACCCAAACTGGTCTTTGAGTAGAATAACGGATTTATTATATTTTGATAAACTCAATTACAGTGCATTACAAGAACTTTCAAAATTAAAATTAGTTCCCTCATGGCAAAAAATGGTGACCAATCGTTTAAAAACAAAAAAAGTTGAAGATTGGTCTGGTAGATTAGAAGGTAGTTAACAAAACTAATTAGATTATTGTTCAGCTCGTGCAAGTTGATTGGGTAAAAGTATTTCAACAACTTCACGGGCATCTACTGTAAATCGTTTGCCATTAAACATAACTGACGTTTTTTCGTTAATATCAGTAATACCAGTAAGGGTCCAACCTTCACCGCGCTCTGGACAGTAAACCGTTGTTGTTGGTTGAATTACTTTAAATTCTGTACTCATCATTTTTCTTTTATTTTTATATAAATCTCAATAATTAAATAATAAGAGATTTGTGCGTTTCAATAAAGTAATTGATGAATTAAAAAGGTTATTTTGGACTATAAAAATGCAATTCCCTATATTAAATACAAAACGCCTCTTATTAAAACCGATAACTTATAAAGATGCTTCGAACTTGTTCGAATTATTAAGTCAATTTGAAGTCTGTTTATATAATAATTTTTCAGTACTGGATAACAAAGATCAAGCGAAAAATCTTATTCAACAAGATTTAGAAAATAGCTATAACAATATAGGAATACGTTTTGTTATTAATAAGACATTTGATGAATTTATCGGTAGTTGTGGTGTTCATCAATATGATGAGTTCAATAAACGGGCAATAATTGGCTATGAATTAGATCCGGTTCATTGGCGAAAAGGATATATGCTTGAAGCGTTAACGCGTTTATTTGATTATTTATTCAGTCAAGATTGTAATTTTGAAGTCAACCAAATAGCAGCTAATGTATTAAATTTAAACATTCCTTCGATTAAATTATTAAAAAAGCTTGGCTTTGTAAATTGTGATTTTTCTGAAAAAATTGACGACATAATACAATATCGTTTAACAAAAAAAGAGTGGTTAAATAATAAAAAATAGTGAGTATATTCTAAAGGCTGGCTGGGCAGCAAATAAAGGTGCCAACTATAATATTATTTTATAGCAGAATCCAATTTTAAGGTACATTCAATTAATAGATCTCTGATAAAATACTTCGGAGATCACTGTAACTTCTCAAAAAGCAGTGG
>NZ_NQMR01000062.1 GCF_002276045.1 Pseudoalteromonas sp. NBT06-2
TTAATTCACCGAGAATTGCTGGTCTACTTTACCATCACAAGATATAGATGTTGATAACGTTTATGCTATTAAAATTTTCACTGATTTTGAATTAACCACTATTAATAAGCGTAAAAAATCAGCAAAAACAGTTCATTATTAATGTGAAAATCTATAAATAATTTTATCCTCAAAGCCTTAGAAATCCTCTTAAGCTTCTAACAAACGACTATGAATTGATTGAACTATATGATCTGAGTTTGATTGCTCCACTAGGAAACATAAATTATGTTTGCTTGCACCATGACATATCATACGAATATTAAAATCCGCAAGAACATGCATCAAATTAATTTCCTCTTGTTGTAATTGAATTTGTGAACCTATTAAAGCAATAAGCGTTAGGTTATTTTCAACACTCACATGACAAAATTCAGAAAGCAGATCTAAACATTCTTGTTCTAACTCAGGTCGACTTGCATTTGGTGCATTATCTAATGTTAAAGCAACACTGATCTCCGATGTGGTTACTAAATCAACAGAGATATTATATTGAGCCAAAATCGTAAACACTTTTGCTAAAAAACCACTAGCCAGTAACATTTCAGGACTTTTTAATGTTAATAATATTTGATTCTTTCGTTGTGTAACAGCTCTGATCCCACTATGTCGCGTCTGTGATTTTTCTATCCAAGTTCCACCTTCATCAGGCGCTCTGCTTGAGCCAACAAAAACAGGAATTCCTGCTCTACTTGCAGGTAATATCGTTGCTGGGTGTAATACTTTCGCCCCAAATGTTGCCATTTCAGCTGCTTCATCAAAACTCAATTTTGCAATGGGTGTCGCTTTACTACAAAGTCTTGGATCTGTTGAAAAAATACCAACAACATCTGTCCAAATATGTATTGCTGATGCATCAATCGCTTCTGCAAATAAAGCTGCACTATAATCTGAACCACCGCGCCCTAAAGTTGTTGTATTACCTTGCTGATCTGAACCAATAAAGCCCTGTGTTACTAATACTTTGGTACTCAACAATGTGGTTAAATTAGCAGAGGCTGCTTTTTTAGTTGCACAGATATTAGGCGTTGCTTTACCAAATTTACTATCGGTTTTAAGTACATTTCTTGCATCTAAACGTACAGCATCTATATCCACCCCTCTCAAAACCTGAGTAAATAAATATGAAGAGAGCCTTTCACCAAAACTCAATAATGAATCTTTCTCTTTTTCTGTTGGATCAATATTTCTGGCTAAGTTTTTAAATTTATTAAGAGTTTGATTAAAGCCATCAGCGATATCTTTGTCTAAAGAGAGCTTTTTTAAAATTGAATTTTGAATATTACATACTTGTTCTATATGTTCATTTCGTTGGGTTAACTTTAAATCATTTTGACAAAGTGACACTAAGTGATTTGTGACACCAGCACTAGCGCTAACTGCAACCAACCTAACTTGACTGTTATTTTTAATAATTTGAGCACAGCGCTTCATAGATTCGAAATCAGCAACACTTGTGCCACCAAATTTTGCTACAACATAAGATGAATTCATGGGGTCTCCTAATACTTATAAGAAGAACTTGGCAGGACTAAAATCTAGATACACAAGGTATTAATGATATAAAATGTCTCAGCCAGAAGCTCTCCACCTTATTAAAACTCAACTTTGAGATTTAATACTCGGTGACAATTCTTGAGGATTCAGCCTCAAAAACCGAAAAATTGTTTCACGGTAAACTATTTCTCTCGGCGAAAGTCCCCCTCATTAGTGTTCACTGGACTCCGCTCCTCACACTAATTACCTGGCTTTCGCTCCTCTTCTGTTATTTAAAGAAGTTACATCTTCAAATAAAACCCCGCTATTAAGTGGGGATTAGAAATTTACATTTTAGCCGTCTAGCTGTCAATAATTAATTCAATAGAAATCAAATTAAACGATTGGCATTAAGAATCCGGCTAAATAAGCACCAACATAACCTATGGTATAAGCAATTAATAAATAGAAACTCATTTTCAAATAGCTTAAAAATGTTAGCTCTTTAATTTTACTCATTGCAATAATACCTGCTGCAGAGCCAATAATAAGCATTGAACCACCAACCCCTGTTGCATATGTAAATGCGAGCCATTGTCTTGGGTCCATTGCAATATCAGCTTTAAGTAAAGCCGCTGTAAGTGGTACATTGTCAACTGCAGCGGATAATATACCCATTAAATAGTTAGCATATTCGGGTGCTAAAATTTCATATAACACTGTAAATTGGTTTAATACACCCACTTCTTTCATCGCGCCTACAAGCAATAAAACGCCGACAAAAAATAGTAATGTATCGTATTCAATTTCACGTATGTAATCGATAATTTTTTTATTCACATCTTTTTTTCTCATTAAAAATTGTGCGATTAAAAACATTAAAGATAAGCCGAATAAAAATGTTAATACGGGTGGTACATGGTACAAAACACTTAAAAGCAAAGTTGCAGTAATGGTAGATAAAAATATTACAGCGATAGTAATATCTGTTTTTTCAATTCTTCTATGTGTTTGCGCTTTAAAAGTTAGAATGCCATTCATTCTAAACGATAATAAGGCGGCAAGCACGATAACACTAATCGCTGATGGTACAACCAATAATAATAAGTGCCCAATGGTCACTTTATCTTCAAGAAATATCATTAAAGTTGTTACATCACCTGTGATCAATGAAACACCACCAGAATTTACTGCGAATATAATTAAAGTCGCATATTTGATACGTTTTTTTGCTTCTAGCTTTAATGATAAAACAACTGCAAGTGAGATAAGCGTCGCTGTAATATTGTCTGATATCGATGAAAACAAAAATGCTGAAATACCAATTAAAAACATAAGTTTACGCTCCGAAATCTGCTTTGGTATTACTCTGTGAACTAAGTTTTGTATAAAACCTTTAGAGTTTAAGTAAGCAACAAATGTCATGGCTGACATTAAAAATAACCATAAAGTAGCAATTTCTAATATATTTTCATCTAACTGGTGTTGTACTGCTTCAAAGCTTTGACCATTAATGGGGCAGATAAAGGCGATAATCCAACATAAAGTACCAAAAAACAATGTTGTTTTTGCTTTATTAACATGAATAATATCCTCAATCACAATTAATAAAAATGCGACTGCGACCAGAGACAATATGATGCCAGTTACCATTGGATTTTCAACCTTTTACATAAAATGAAATAGTTACAATACAAATTTGGCGCGCAGTTTAGCACTTAAATTAATAGAAAACTATATCAGGTTTTACTCTAAATTAAGGCTTGAAAGTTAGAGAAGATATATATGGGTAATGTGTGAATATTTATTATATTTTTAGATTAAATTCACATTGATTAAAACATGATTTGGATAATTAAAAAACCAACCTGAAAAGTTAAGGTTGGTTTTAAGTTATGTGATTAAAATTATTTTTGTGTATGTTTTTTCATCCAATCAAAAACTTCACCATACCAATGAACTCTATTATTTTTATTTAAAATCCAATGGTTTTCATCTGGATAAATTACCAGTTTAGACTCAATTCCTTTTCGTTGTAATGTTGTGTACGCACCTAACCCTTGTGCATATGGAACACGATAATCTTTTAAACCATGGATAACTAACATTGGAGTTTTCCAATTTTGAGTAAACGATGCTGGATTAAATGACTTGTAATCTTTTGCATCAGTCCAAAATGGACCTCCCATGTCGTGTTCTGGGAACCATAGCTCTTCCGTACTTTGATAAAAGCTATCCATATCAAATAAACCAGCATGATTTATTAAACAATTAAAACCTTCAGTCCAGTTACCTGCAATCCAATTCATCATGTAACCACCGTAAGATGCACCTAAAGCACAGGCATTATCCGAGTCTAACCATTTTTGTTGCTTTGTGATAAATTCAAACCCTTTTTGTAAATCTTCAAGTGGTTTACCACCCCAATCTCGAGAGATTGAATCCGTAAATTCTTGCCCATAACCCGTTGAGCCATGGAAATCTATCATTACAACACCATAACCTTGTCCAGCCCACAACTGTGCATTCCAACGTGAGCTAAATAAGTTTCCAAATGAGCCTTGTGGACCACCGTGTACTAGAAATGCAATTGGATACTTTTTACCTTGTTGTACTTTTTTCACATCATAGTTCCATGGTTTAACAAAATAACCATGTACTTTTTCATCATTCCAGCCTAAGAAACTAAATTGTTCAAATTCGCCAAATTGCACATTAGCTAGCTTATCTTTATTAATATTAGTTAACTGATTTAACTCTGAACCATCACGATTAACTGAAAATATGTTTTTAGGTGAGTTCAAAGCATGACGACTAAAAATAATTTTATTACCCGCTAAATGTAAATTCTCTGCACTACCATCAGAGTAAATTTTTCTAACATCACCAAAATTTGTACTGATTTCATAAATACTTTTTTGGCCAACATCTTGTGCGATAACATATACTGCACGATTATTTTGAGCAAATGTAAAGCTCGCTACACTGCGGTCCCAAAGTGGCGCAACTTCTTTTAATTCCGAGGTTTTTAGATCTTTTAACATTAATGAAAATTTATCTGCTTCAAAACCTGGTTTTTTCATCGCTAAATACACCATAAAGCGACCATCTTCTGAAAATGAAGGTTGTGAATCCCATGCTTTATTGTCAGGTGTTAAGTTTTCAATTTCTCCCCCCTCAATAGATACCTTGAATAAATCATAGTTTGTTGTCCAAGCTTGATCTTTACTTGGTTTTTTTGCTGAAAAAACAACATTTAAACTATCATATGTGAAAGTTACTTCTTCCATTCCTGCAAAAGGTTTCGCTGGAATATCAGTATCCCAGTCAGGTGTTAAATCTTTAGCTTGAGTCGCTGCTTTTTCTGAGATATCTGTAATAAATATATGACTTCTAAATTCAGTTTTCCAAGTATCCCAATGGCGTACTGGTAATTGTTTATATACTTTTGCTGTATGTTTTACGTTATTATGCTCATTTTTTTTCTCAACAGAACATTGTATTGTTTGACACGTTGGAAATACTTCTAAAGCTAACGCTAATTTTTTATTATCTGGTGATAACTTATAGCCATTTACACTCAAAGCTAAATCAGTTAGAGCCTGTGCTTCACCCCCGTTTAATTTTAATTGCCAAACCTGAGTTGATTGTGTCCTATTCGACAAAAATAAAATGCTATTATTGTCACTTGTCCAAATTACATCTGACTCAGTTGCTGGGTGTGATGTTAATCGCTTGTCTGCTGAATTTCCTTGCAAATCTTTTAAATATAAATCACTACCTGATTGCGTTCTTAAAGCATAAACTAATTTTGAGCCATTGGGAGAAACGCTAATACTATGCAATGAATTCAATGAATTTAGTTGTTCGACAGTGAATGGTACCTTAGTTGTCTCGTTTGCCTGAGGTGACGTAACAAATCCGCCAGCAAGCAGTGATAAAGCGAGTACTTTGTTCATTTTTATCCCTTTAAATTGCACATAAAATAAAAAGCGCCGTAACGCTTTTTATTTTCTTATATTAAATATTAATTTAAGATTTTAGCTTTGAATCTAGCTCTTCAATTTTTGCTTTCCAAATTGCAGGACCTTGAGTATGCGCATTTGAACCTTCGCTATCAACTGCCACTGTAACAGGCATATCTTCTACTTCAAATTCATAAATAGCTTCCATACCTAAATCTTCAAACGCAACAACACGAGCTTTTTTGATTGCTTTAGATACTAAGTAAGCTGCACCACCTACAGCCATTAAATATACTGATTTATTTTTTTTAATAGACTCAACCGTCGCAGGACCTCGTTCTGCTTTACCGATCATGCCAATAATACCCGTTTTTTCTAGCATTAAGTCAGTAAACTTATCCATACGTGTTGCTGTTGTAGGACCTGCTGGACCAACAGCTTCGTCACCTACAGCATCAACTGGACCAACGTAATAAATAAATTTATTATCAAAATCAACGCCTTTAGGTAAGCCTTCACCTGAATTGATCATATCTTGAATACGTTTATGGGCTGCATCACGGCCAGTTAATATTGTACCTGTCAGTAATACCGTTTCACCCATTTTCCATTCTTGGGTACCTTCTTTTGTTAACGTATCTAAATTAACACGTCGTGTATCTTCGCCCACTTCAAAAGTCACTTCAGGCCAATCTTCGAGCTTTGGGGCTTTCAAGTCAGCAGCACCAGAACCATCTAGTGTAAAATGCACGTGGCGTGTAGCTGCACAGTTAGGGATCATAACTACTGGCTTTGAAGCCGCATGAGTAGGAGCTGTTTTAATTTTAATATCAACAACAGTTGTTAAACCACCCAGACCTTGTGCACCTATGCCTAATTTATTAGCACGTTCAAAAATATCTAGACGCATTTTTTCTTCAGTCGTTTCTGCACCACGTTCAATTAATTCATGAATATCCACTGGATCCATTAACGATTCTTTCGCTAAAACAGCTGCTTTTTCAGCAGTACCACCAATACCTATACCTAACATACCAGGTGGGCACCAACCAGCCCCCATTGTTGGCAGTGTTTTTTCAACCCAAGCAGCTACATCATCTGAAGGGTTTAACATGACCATTTTAGATTTATTCTCTGAACCGCCCCCTTTTGCTGCAATCATTACTTCTACTTCAGCGCCCGCGACTAAATCTACATGTACAACTGAAGGAGTATTGTCTTTCGTATTTTTACGAGTACCCGCTGGATCTGCGACAATTGAAGCACGTAATGGATTATCTGTATTTAAATAAGCACGCCGTGTACCCTCGTCAACCATTTGCTGAACTGTTAAATTGGTTTTATCCCATTTAACATCCATACCTACTTTCACAAAACAAGTTACGATGCCGGTATCTTGACATAATGGACGCTTACCTTCAGCTGACATACGTGAATTAATCAAAATTTGTGCAATTGCATCTTTAGCTGCTTTACTTTCTTCACGGTGATACGCTTTTTCAAGTGCTTGAATAAAATCTAAAGGGTGGTAAAAAGAGATATATTGTAAAGCGTCTTCAATACTATCGATTAAATCTTGCTGACGAATAATAGTCATACTGTATCCTTTGTTGCCAGTGACGGAGGCATGTTTTCAATTTATTACATTTTAACTTAACTTAAGCTCAGGTGTCATGATTTTTAGAAAAAACCTCTTTAAAAATAAAATAATGACAAAAGCTAAAGCGACTAAACTCGCTTCTTTTACTTCTATCAGTATAATACCCTTCCATCTAATTTACGCTAAATTTTTAAACTAAAAGACTGTTAATGAAGAAAGATCAATTAATCTGTAGAGAATTAGAAATATCAGATACAAGCTGTGAAGTTTTTTCTCGATTAAGTACACAGCCTTGGGCTATTTTTTTAGATTCTGCCAATTCAGAACACATTAACAATCGCTTTGATATTATTTCAATTAAGCCAGTTAAAACCATCGAAACACGTGATGGTTACTGTTTTATCAATAATGGACTAAGTCAATTATCGCCTTTTGAACTACTCAATGCCCAAATGCAATTTTTTGATTCATTAAAAGCACCTTTTGATTTACCTTTTAGTGGTGGATTACTAGGTCATTTCTCTTATGACTTAGGCAGATATCTCGAAAAAATTAACAATACAGCAAGTAACGATATTTCATTACCTGATATGGCCGTTGGCTTATATCCTGACGCGTTAATTTTTGCTCACAAAACTAATAAATGGTTTTACATAGCACAGCCAAATTACAATCGTCATGCGCTGTATGAAAGATATTTAGCCCAAACTGATCAAAGTGTTAATGCTAAATTCAAATTAGCATCTCCTTGGCAAAGTAATATGACTAAAAGCCAATACACAAAAAAATTCAATACCATTCAAAACTACATAAAATCTGGCGATTGTTATCAAATCAATTTAGCGCAAAGGTTTAGTGCTCAATATCAAGGCTCGCCTTGGCATGCCTATTTAAAACTCAGAGAAGAAAATAAAGCACCTTTTTCAGCTTATATCAACCACCCTAATGGCTGTATTTTATCGGTCTCCCCTGAGCGCTTTATACAGATAAAAGATAGAGCAATTGAAACAAAACCAATAAAAGGCACATTACCGAGAAGTAGCAATCCAATAATAGATAAAAATAATGCACTTACTTTAGCTCATTCTGAAAAAGACCGTGCTGAGAATGTCATGATTGTCGATTTATTACGTAATGACTTAGGTAAAGTGGCTGCTCCAGGCAGTGTAAAAGTACCCGCACTATTTAAAATTGAAAGCTTTCCGGCTGTTCATCACTTAGTGAGCACAGTAACAGCACAATTAGCTGAAAATAAAACAGCAGTAGATCAGTTAGAAGCTGCATTTCCAGGGGGCTCTATAACAGGAGCCCCTAAAATTAGAGCAATGCAAATTATAGAAGAGCTCGAACCCCATAGACGCTCTATTTATTGTGGTTCAATTGGATATCTAAGTTCCTGCGGAAATATGGATACTAGCATTACCATCAGAACTTTGATCTGTGATAAAAAATCAAATAAAATTCACTGTTGGGCCGGCGGTGGAATAGTTGCTGATTCAACTGCAGAAGCTGAATACCAAGAAACATTAGATAAAGTACGTAAGATACTGCCTGTACTTAGTAAAATAAATACTTAAATCATTATATACCCATGTTACTTAAATGTGTAATAAATGCACTCAATACGACCAGTATTGAGTGCTATGATTAATTATATGTGTGATACTAATTTACAATGACATTATTTCTATGTTGAATAAATTAAGGAACTGCATGAATATTCATAAATTTATACCACAATTTCAACTAAATGCTTTAATTGGTGATCATGGATATCCGCATAATGCAGTAAAAAGTTCTGTATTAGTACCGCTATGCGATATAGATGGTAAATTGCATATTTTATTATGTAAACGTCCAAGTTATTTGAAGCATCATCCAGGTCAAATTTGTTTTCCAGGTGGTAAATTTGAACAACAAGACAACTCTCTCAAAGATACTGCATTACGAGAAACCAAAGAAGAACTTGGGATCCCTGAACATGAAATAAATTTACTTGGTCAAATGAATAGCTACTGGACATTAACAGGTTTTGAAATAAAACCTTATGTTGCTCAGATAGATGCAACTTTTACCTTAAAGCCACAAATAAATGAGGTAACTGATACTTTTTTTCTCCCATTTAATAATCTTATCGAAAGTAAAAATTGGATAGATCTCAACTTCACAAAAAATCAAGAGCAAGTTATTTTAAAAGGCTTTATGACAGATTATGGACTTTTATGGGGCGCGACAGCTCAAATTATACTAAACCTTATAAAACAAGTTACTCCTTCTCAGCAGAATATTCCTTTGTTTATTTCATAAATCGATTCGTTTTTTCTTTAATATTTTTTATGATATTGATAAATAAATACAATCGCTATATATGAATAAAATTCATTTTAATACGTTATAATTACTAATCCGTTCTAGGTATTAAGAGAATTTTTATGATCAGTGCATTCGATATGTTTAGCATTGGAATAGGTCCGTCATCTTCTCACACAGTGGGACCTATGCGTGCGTCACGTTTATTTGTTAAATCGTTACAACAACAAGAGCTGATTAACAAAGTAACAAAAGTTAAAGTTGAGTTATTTGGTTCATTAGGCCAAACAGGTATTGGCCATGGTTCTGGCAAAGCGGTTATTTTAGGGCTTGCTGGCTTTGATCCGGATACCATAGATACCGATAAAGTACCTGAAATATTATCAAAGATTGAACAAGATGAAATAATCCAACTTGATCAAACTATCCCGGTTAAATTTCCGAAAAAAGGTGCCGTTGTATTTCATAGAAGAAAAACATTACCAAAACATTCAAATGCAATGGAGCTAATTGCCTTTAAAGGTGAAAAAATAATTCATAGTCAAGTATATTATTCAATCGGTGGTGGATTCATCGTTTTAGAAGAAGATTTCGACAACCAAAAAAATCTTGAATTAGCTAAACGTGAAAAAAAACCAGCTCCTTTTCTATTTAATTCTGCAGATCAACTCGTTAGTCTATGCAAAGAGCAAGGATATAGTGTATCAACTCTTATGATGGCAAACGAGAAAACTCTGAGGTCTGTTGATGAAATAAAAGATGCGCTTTTTAATATCTGGCAAGTCATGAAAGCTTGCATCACAAAAGGTATTGAGACTGAAGGTATTTTACCCGGTGGTTTAAAAGTTAAGCGTCGTGCACCTAGTATATATCTACAAATAAATGTAGAAAGTAATGATGACCCTCTTCGCGCTATGGACTGGGTCGACTTATTCGCCATGGCAGTAAATGAAGAAAATGCTGCAGGAGGTCGAGTAGTCACAGCACCTACAAATGGTGCTGCAGGGATCTTACCAGCTGTTTTGATGTATTATAATAAATTCATTAAAACAGTTGACCGTGATATCGCGACACGTTATTTACTAACGGCAGCAGCTATAGGCATACTTTATAAAAAGAATGCTTCAATATCGGGTGCTGAAGTGGGTTGTCAAGGTGAAGTTGGCGTTGCTTGCTCAATGGCAGCAGGTGCGCTTGCTGAAATTATGGGTGGCAATGTTGAGCATGTTGAAAACGCTGCTGAAATTGGTATGGAACATAATTTAGGTTTAACCTGTGATCCTGTCGGCGGACTTGTACAAGTTCCTTGTATTGAAAGAAATGCAATGGGTTCTGTAAAAGCGATCAATGCCGCAAGGTTAGCGCTTAGAGGTTCTGGCGAGCAAAAGGTATCTTTAGATAAAGTTATTAAAACTATGCTAGATACCGGTAATGATATGAAAACTAAATACAAGGAAACTGCTCGAGGCGGTCTCGCTGTAAATATTATTGAATGTTAACATTCAAATTAAAAAGGTTTGATTAATCAAGCCTTTTTTACATCTTTACTTTAAAGAATGATTACCTCATAGGTAGTTGTATACTTTTAAACAAGGCATCAACTTCATCTTGATTTCTTAATAAACTAGCGCGTTCAACTAACTCTTTAGTCAAATGAGGAGCGAACCTTTCAATAAAATCATACATATAAGTGCGTAAAAAAGTACCTTTTCTAAAACCAATTTTTGTTGTACTTGCTGCAAATAAATGACTTGCATTAATACAAACAAGATCTGTATCCGTAATTTGATCTATCGCCATAGATGCGAGGACACCAACACCTAAACCTAATCGTACATATGTTTTAATTACATCAGCATCAGTAGCAGTAAAAACAATATGTGGTTCTAATCCTCGTTCATTAAATGCTTTATCAAGCTCAGAACGTCCAGTAAAACCAAAAACATATGTAATTAAAGGGTATTTAGCAATATCTTCTATGGTTAAATTATATCGTTTTTTAGCAAGAGGATGTGTTTTTGCTACAACAATACTCCTAGTCCAGTGATAGCAAGGCAACATCACAAGATCTGAATAAAGATGTAAAGCCTCTGTGGCGATTGCAAAATCAGCATCACCTCTGGCTGCTGCCTCAGAAATCTGTGTTGGTGTACCTTGGTGCATATGCAAAGATACTTTCGGAAATTTTTGCATAAAACCTTGGATCACTTGAGGTAACGCATATCGGGCTTGTGTATGGGTAGTTGCAATGTTCAATTTACCTTGATCTGGTAAAGTATGCTCATTAGCAACCGCTTTTATACTTTCAACTTTAGAATGAATTTCCCGAGCTAAGTTAATAATTTCTTTACCAGCAGGTGTTACATGCGTTAAATGCTTACCGCTTCTGCCAAAAATTTGCACGCCTAATTCATCCTCTAGCATTCTTACTTGCTTTGAGATACCAGGTTGAGAAGTATATAAATTTTCAGCTGTCGCTGAAACATTGAGGTTATTATTTAATACCTCAACAATGTATTTTAATTGCTGTAGTTTCATTATGTTTAATTCTCGTATGATTACTTATACTTATAATCCTTTGTGCTTCTTATTCCAAGTGCTATTTGAATTTTTTTACAATTATTTATACTATCCCTTTAAACTATCACTAATTAAACCTAAATTAATACTACGTAAAGATTTAATACGACGATATGAATAATTCATTTAACATGTCTTCTGAGATTTCTTTTTAATAAAAATAACTTTTCTGAGTTTAGAGTATCACTACAAAATATGGCAGAAAGCATTGATGTCTGCCATGTAGATACTTTTAATATTGGTCTAGAGCAATCTAAATTATTTATACAATAAAATGAAAAAAACTATAATCGTCAAAAAATGTTGAGAATTAAACAGCAAGATTATTTCATGGCCAAAATCTTTTCAATCACATATACCCGTAATACTTGAAAATTCATGTTTCAGAGCATAGGCATAAAAGCACTGTTAGTGATCAAAACTGGAAAAATAAAATAATGAAAGATACCAAAATAGATTTTTCAATCGTACTAGGTGCAAGTATGCATGATATGAAAAACTCATTATGCATGCTATTACAATCAATCGATTTAATTAATGAAAAAATTGATCATGATAAACAAACGCGTGCTGAACTTGCACAAATACATTATGAAATAGCCAGAGTAAATTCTAATTTATTACAGTTGCTTGCACTTTATAAAAATAATAATAAAAATTTACCACTGAATGTTGAAGAGTATTATATAGATGAAATGATAGATGAACTCTGGGCAAAAAATGAAATGTACATTGATAATAAGCAAATTACATGTACTTGTGAGGTTGAAGATGATCTTACTTGGTTTTTCGATTTAGACTTAGTAAGTAATTTACTTAATGATATTCTGGTAAATGCACTAAGATACACACATTCAAAAATTATCATAACAGCTAAAATTGTGGACTCTATTCTTGAGATTAACATTTATGATGATGGCAACGGCTATCCACAAAGCATGATTAATTCACCAACAGACCAAATGAATTCTACTAAACTTGTCAATAGCCGTACTGGTTTAGGATTATATTTTGCGACATTAATTGCAAATGCCCATACGACTAACGATTTACAAGGCAGCATAGAGTTAAATAATGGCGGTTTACTAGGGGGGAGTATTTTTACTTTAAAGATACCTTAGAATTAAATTAAAAATTCATCATCTAAATTGGTATAAGTAACTATATTTATGTAAGATTAAGTTTTATTATCCGTTTTATTTAAAGAGATGCGCATATGATAGTTTCTATCATCATTGTTTTAATAGTTGGCTTAATAGTCGTAGCCGTTTGGGTTAGCGCTATGCAACAGCATAAAGAAAAACAAGAAATTGAACGTAGGCAGGAATTGACAAAGCATAAAAAAATAATTGAAGAAACTGAATCTATTTTAATGAATTCATCAAACCTCCCCATGTCCAAAGCAATTATTGCAGTTATGCAAAAAAGAATATTTGATTCTTTAAAATTAATGTCTGAGTTATCCCCGACCTCAAAGGAAATAAACAACCGCTTACGTGAGGCTACTGAAAGAGGAGCCAACCCTCAAGCTGGTGACACTTCAGCTACAGATAAAGTCGTATTACCTGATAATGAAAAACAAATAATAAGCCTAATACAAGGTATTAAAAAATTACGTAACGTACTCCGTGCAGAACACTCAAAAGGTCGAGTAGATACACAGATATTTTTATCTGAAGATAAAAGATTAGAGAAAATTCAACTAAAAATTAACATAGATAGCCAAGTTAAACGCGGGAATGCAGCACGTTCAGCGAACATGTTAGGTTCTGCGAGACAATATTTTGAAAAAGCACTAATTACCTTAAATTCTCTTTCATATACAGATGATTATATAAACGCAAAACGGACTGAATTAGAAGGTTTTTTAACAAAAATCACTACCGATTTAAAGGCAACTAATGCAACTGATGCGAAAAAGAAAAGTGAACAAGAGCAAGATGATTTAGACGTATTATTTGCGCCAAAAAAGAAATGGTAATTCATAACCAATATCTCTCAAAAATATAAAAGCCACATTACTATAAGCAATGTGGCTTTTATATTTAAATAAGTTAAATTAACTCTCTTTATTTACTGTTTCTTTCTTTTTAGTCGGTGCTTTTTTCTTAGCAGGAGCCTTTTTTTTCACCGGGTCTTTTTTAGTTTTAGCTTCTTCTACCCACTTATCATCAATAAATTTAGCAGTCCATCCTGTCGCTTTACCATCGATTTCAGTCATTACATACTGTGACTTAGCTTTACGACTAAAACGCACAACAGCTTCATTACCATCTGGGTCTTGAACTGGTGCATCTGCCAAATAATAGAACTTAGCAGAAATGCGATCTCTAAACCTTTTTAGTTCGGAAACCTTAGGTGCTCTTGTTTCTCTTGATTTAGGGAAACTTGAAGCTGCCATAAATATTCCTGCTGCACCATCTCTTAAAACAAAATATGCATCCGACTTCTCACATGGTAACTCAGTTAAGTGTACAGGGTCTTCTTTTGGCGGAGCCGCTTCACCACTTTTAAGAAGTTTACGTGTATTTTTACATTCTTCGTTAGTACAGCCAAAATACTTGCCAAAACGGCCTGACTTTAATTGCATGTCGTTACTACACTTATCACATTCAATTAAAGGACCATCATAACCTTTAATTTTAAATGTGCCTTGCTCTACAATAACACCTTCACAACCTGGATTATTACCACAAACATGTAACTTACGCGTCTCATCTATTAAATATGAATCCATCGCTGTTTCACATTTTGGACAGCGTTTCATTTGTCGTAAACTTTCTGTTTCAGCATCATCAGAATCAACTGCAATCGCTTCATCACCTGAGACCAAGTTCATGGTTTGTGTACAACGCTCTTTTGGTGGCAGGCTATAACCTGTACAGCCTAAAAAGACACCAGTTGAAGCGGTACGTATACCCATTTTACGCTCACATGTAGGACAATCAATATCAGTTTCAACCATTTCATTCAATCTCATCCCCCCTTCCGTTTCTTCTTTTGAAGCGACTGTAAGTTGTTCTGAGAAATCAGCATAAAAATTATCTAGTACTTGAGTCCAAATACGCTCACCTTCAGCAATATCATCAAGCCTGCCTTCCATTTTTGCAGTGAAGTCAAAATTAAGTAGATCGGGGAAATTTTCCACTAATCTGTCATTAACAATTTCACCCATTTTTTCAGCAAAAAAACGTTTATTTTCTACACGTACATAACCACGATCTTGAATTGTAGAAATAATTGCGGCATAAGTAGAAGGGCGACCTATACCACGCTTTTCAAGCTCTTTCACTAAACTTGCTTCACCAAATCGTGCTGTTGGTTTTGTAAAGTGCTGAACAGGATCAAGTTGTGTTAAATTAAGTTTATCTCCAATTTCAACTGCAGGTAATGCTTGTTCTTCCTCATTCTTTTTACGCACTGCTGGTTGCACTTGTGTCCAACCAGCAAATTTTAGTACACGACCTTTCACTTTAAGTTCATAACCTGCAGCTTCAACTTTAATAGTCGTCAAATCATATTGTGCGGGGGTCATCTGACAAGCAACGAATTGTCGCCAGATTAACTCATAAAGCCTTTTAGCATCAGCTTCCATTGAATCTAAATGACCAGATAATATTTCAACATTTGAAGGACGAACAGCTTCATGCGCCTCTTGTGCATTTCCTTTAGAACTATAATTAATGGCAGTTTCAGGTAAATAATTGGAACCAAAATTAGATTCGATATACTCACGACAATTTACCACAGCCTCTTGAGATAAGTTGGTAGAATCGGTACGCATATAGGTGATATGGCCCGCTTCATACAATCTTTGTGCCATCATCATAGTCTTTTTAACACCGAAGCCTAAGCGGGTACTAGCCGCTTGTTGCATTGTAGATGTGATAAATGGTGCACTTGGTTTGCTTTTACTCGGCTTCTTATCATTCGCTTTCACAATGAAATCAGCTTTTTTAAGCGCATCAACGGCTATTTGAGTTTGCGCTTCTGTTACAGGTTTAAATGCTTTTTCATTAAACTTAGTGACAGCTAAACGTAATGCATCTTCTTTAGTTGTCACATCAGCATGTAAGTCCCAAAATTCTTCTGGAATAAACGCCTTAATTTCGCGTTCTCTTTCTACCAACAAACGTACCGCAACAGATTGTACTCGACCGGCAGATAAACCTCTGGCTACTTTTTGCCAAAGTAACGGAGACACCATAAAACCAACCACACGGTCTAAAAACCTTCTTGCCTGCTGTGCAAATACCATGTCGGTATTAAGCTCACCAGGTGCCTCAAAGGCTTGTTGTATGGCGTTTTTTGTTATTTCATTAAATACAACACGTTTGTATTTCTCTGGCTCACCACCTATAATCTCTTGCAAGTGCCAAGCGATTGCTTCCCCTTCTCTATCCAAATCGGTTGCGAGATAAATAGTGTCAGCGGTTTCAGCAAGTTTTTGTAATTCTTGTACAACTTTTTCTTTTCCTGGCAATACTTCATAATATGGTTTCCACCCTTTTTCAGGATCGATCCCCATTCGGGTGACCAAATTTTTATAATCTCTTTGCTTTTTATAGGCTCCTTTTTCTTCAACACCCATTTTTCGAACCTCAGCAGGCGTTTTTGAAGCGGTAGTTTTCTTTTTACCTGAACCTGAAGTCGGAAGATCGCGAACATGTCCAACACTGGACTTAACAACAAAGTTCTTACCTAAATATTTATTTATTGTTTTAGCCTTTGCTGGAGACTCTACTATTACTAACGATTTGCCCATGAGAACCTATATGTGAACAATAATTATTCAAAAGTTAAATTAATACCCTATTAGGGCTGTATTATTAAAGGTATATCTATAAAGTGCCAGTGTTACAAGAAAAAAATAAAAAAAAATTGTATAACTGGCTTGAATTGTTAGTTTTTTAAACAATAATTCAATCAAAATTAAAATTTATGTTTCAATAGTTAAAAAACAAACAAAAATGCCGCTTATTTAAGCGGCGTTTTCTATAGCATAGTTTGATTAATTAATATTTATAGTAAATGCATGAAATGATTTTTCAACACCCGAAGGTGTTATAACTTCTATTACTAGAGGCCCTGATTTGGCTTCAGCTTCACCTTTAACTGTCGCCGAAAAAATCAGACCACCATTGTGAGGGTCATTAGGCCAAGTGTATGTACTGCCCGCTATAACAGAACCAACCGCTGCCGTAAATGTGATTGTAGTACCGGCTGGCATAGGTTGATTATGCAAATCACTAATGATTACACTTGCGGTTGCTGAGCCTTCTCCATCAATATTTATTACTTCAGGTGTTACTCTAGTTAATTGAGGGTGACTGCCTGACATGATTAATGTTAACTGTGCTCTTACGTTTAATGACTTTTTATTGTCAGTGCCATTTGCACAACCCTCATGGGCTGGTATCGCACATAAAACACCGTTATATTTACCATCTTTGGCACTAAATTCACCATCATTGTTAAAGTCTGCAAATGTTTCTAGCGCACCACTGTTATTAACATCACTGCCTTCTGAAGGGTTATATAATCCATCTTCGTTATGATCTACAAAGGCTTCTTTTTGGTCATATGGTCTACCGCTGATATCATTACCTAAAAATGCATCCATTTCATTAGCATCAAAACGGGCATTGCCATTTAGATCAGGGAAAGATTCTTCACCAATTACTGTAGCAAGTATATTTGCACGACCACCATATTTTTGTCCCATAGTATTGTTTACTTCTGGGACATGAGTAGGGTTGTTAGCATCACCTAAAATATGGCCTTCAGGACGAGGATTTTGGCTATTCCAAGTTACTTGACATACGCCATTCACCGTAGTGCAAGAAGGTTCTATTGATCCGCCTTCTGTAGTAAAACTCACTGCAGTTCCATCTGGTACGGGGTTATTAAACGCATCAGCTAATCTTGCAGTAACTTTTACTTCAGTACCATCAATGTTCCAAGCTTCTGGATTATATATATCAGCTGATAAACTAAAACTATCTTGATCTGGTATACCTGTAGATACCACTAACAAACTAGATTGCGATGATATTTGAGGAGAACTGCCATCAATTGTCGCCTGTACTCTGACACTCGTTGCAACAGTACCCGAGTTTATTACTGTTTGAACTAAGCCATTGTTATCTGTTGTTCCAGAAACGGGTATTATTTTAATTCCACCGACATCAGTATTTAATTCAAAGTTTACAAGTCGATTATTCACAGGATTATTATTGGTATCTAATACTCTAAATATTACTGTTGCGCTTTCCCCTCCACCTTGGCTACCTGTACCTAAAATATTAATTCGTTCAGGTGTAGCCGAAACAAATTCGATACTACCTACATCAGCAGGCAATACATGAACAGTACCCGTAGCTGATAAATTAATACCACCGGCATTTGCTGTAACATTAATAGGATCATCATTTACACAGCCTTTCGCTAAGTATGTACTGGTAGCTACACCATTGGAAGTGGTAATAGGTGTACTCAAAGTCGCGCTTGGAATAGGTAGACTGGTACAGCCAGAAGAAAAGTTTACAGTAACAGGTTCAGTAAATAAATTATTTTGGTCGTCTAGGATTTTTACTGACACAACTGTCGTTCCACCAGCCGAAATTTGCGCTAAACTAATATCTGCCAAACCTTCAACAAATGGTTCACCACTGCCCATAATAACAGTTGAAGAACCGACAACTAATAGGATTTCACCTGTTTCTCCGCTCACAATTGAAGCGGTTATTGTACCCGCACCTAAACTACCACCAGCTAATATATCAACTGTTGCTTGATTATTCTCATCTGTGATTGCTGTTGCAATCGGAATATCACCTACTGTACTTATGAATGTTACAATTACCGGAGTGCTAATACCATTAACTTTAGCTATGACTTTACCCGGTTTTGATGCAGTTATGGTATCCGTTTCATTACCATCAAGGTTCACTAATTGCATTTCAATATTTATATCACCCACCACCCCAGTATCATCACCTGCAGTATTAAAACTTACAATACTTGATTCACCACTTGAAAGATTAGCAGTAACTTCACCCGCACCTCTAACAGTGCCTGCAGTTAAAATAATGCTAGCAATACCATCATTATTTGTTAGTGCTGTGCCGCTTACTGGAGAGAATACACCTAAAGTTGTATTAAATGTCACTACTTTATTAACAACTTTAGCTCCATCTTGCGTTAACGTTGCTATAATAGTTGCAGGGCTAGCAGCTGATATTTCTGTATTTGAAATAGAAAGTGATATATCGATTACGCCGACTGTATCTTCTTCATCGTCACCTTTACTCGTAAATACATGAGTTACAGTGACTGTATCATTATCCGGTGTAGTATAACTCGCTGAAATAGTTCCTCCACCTGCTATGGTACCAGCATGAAGACTGATTTCAGCATCACCATTATTATTTGTCTGTGATGTACCTGAAGATGGGTTTAGTACACCTATACCTTGTTCACCAATTGCAAAAGTGATTAATTGATTGGCTGACACACTACCATTTTTTGTTAAGTTAGCGACAAGCTTACCAGGAATTGCTTTAGATACTTCACTTATACCATCGCCACCATCTGCACGGATTAAAGTAACTGTCAATTCATATTTATCTGAAGAACCGCCATCAGGACTTTCAAGACTACCACCACCGCCACATGCAGTTATTGCAATGCTTAACAGCATGATGCAAAAAAATCGGATTAAAGGCATTTACCTCTCCCTAGCTTATTATAATTAGAGTTATTTACCATATATTAACCTATAAATTACAGATTTCCATTAAGTAATTAGTACAAAACAATTATAAATTACATATTTTTAAAAAACTTACCTATATTAACTGTAAAAAGTCTCATTGACTGGTAGGATATATACCTTTTAACACGATTGAGCTTTCACTATATGACAAATGAGTTACATAATAATAAGTCACTCTCTCTCACCTCTCGTATCCTAATAGGGTTAGGCCTAGGTTTGCTAGTTGGTTCTATTTTTAAATGGATCATTGGTGGTCAAGATGATGTATATATTTCTTTAGGCTTTTTTGATTTAGCAATTAAAGGTTTTTTTGTTGATGGCTTACTTACCATTGGCGGATCGATATTTGTTGCCAGTTTAAAAATGCTAGTGGTCCCTTTAGTTTTTGTATCCTTAGTCTGTGGTACTTGTAACTTAAGCGATCCTAGCAAGTTAGGACGTTTAGGCGGTAAATCAATTGGGCTTTATTTATTAACTACGGCAATCGCTATTTCGATTGCGATTAGTTTAGCAAACTTAGTAAGTTTTGATAAAATTGCAGGGTTACAAACTTCTTCTGAATTCGTAGCTAAGGAAGCACCTTCTTTAGCAAATGTCATCATTAATATGTTCCCAACCAACCCTATCTCAGCGATGGCTGAAGGTAATATGCTTCAAGTTATTGTATTTGCTTTATTGTTTGGTATTGCAATGACCTTAAGTGGCGAGCCAGGAAAGCATTTAGCAAAAACTTTTAACAATTTAAATGATGTCATTTTAAAGTTAGTGACTCTTTTAATGAACTTAGCACCTATAGGTGTATTCTGTCTTATCGCTAAACTTTTTTCATCAATCGATTACGCTGCAATTGCTGAACTTGTAAAATATTTCTTTGTTGTATTACTTGCGTTATTTATCCACGCGCTCATTGTTTACCCTACTTTGCTAAAAACAATAACAGGGTTAAGCCCATTTACATTTTTGACAAAAATGAAAGCCAATGCATTATTTGCATTTAGTACTTCTAGCTCAAGTGCTACTATGCCTGTTACATTAGAAACGGCAACTAAAAAGCTTGGAGCTAATAATTCAGTTGCCTCATTTACGGTGCCTTTAGGGGCAACGATCAATATGGATGGCACCGCAATTATGCAAGGTGTAGCCACGGTATTTATTGCACAGATATTTGCTGTAGACTTAACAACGTCCGATTACTTAATGGTAATACTAACAGCTACTTTAGCATCTGTAGGGACCGCCGGTGTACCTGGAGTTGGTTTGATTATGCTTGCTATGGTACTTAATCAAGTTGGGTTACCTGTTGAAGGCATTGCAATCATTATGGGTGTTGATAGATTATTAGATATGACAAGAACAGCTGTTAATGTTACCGGTGACTGTATGGTAACCTGTATTGTTGCTAAAACGGAAGGTGAACTCGATGAAGGCATTTTCAATGATAAACATGCCGCAGAGCAACTTGAAGAAATACATTTTAATAAAAAGTAAGTATTCATAAACTGACATTGATGCTAAGAATTCTATCAATATTATTAAGGCCTAGTTTGATGCTAGGCCTTTTTTATACCAATATAATGTTAATTATTTAGTAATAAAAGCAGTTCTTATTTTTGAATAAACTGAGATAAATGCTCTCTCTAATGAACTACTTAGACCAATCGCAAATTTTTCACTTAATGGTTTTTTGATGGTGAATTTCACCTTATATATCTGATTTTCTTTATTATGCGCTAATAAAATATCATCACTGGTAGATAACTCGTCAACCAAACCTTTGTCTAACGCTGTCGTACCAAACCAGTGTTCACCCGTTGCAACTGATGCTAAGTCAAGTGCTGGTCTTTGCACAGTAATAAAGTCTTTAAACAATTCGTGAGTTTCTTCAATTTCCTCAGAAAACTTTTCTCTCGCTTTATCTGTATTCTCACCAAACATTGTTAGAGTACGTTTAAATTCCCCTGCGGTGATCTGTTCAAAATCAATATCATTTTTCTTTAAAATTTTATTAAAGTTAGGGATTTGCGCAATAACACCGATTGAACCGATAATCGCAAATGGTGCA
Source organism: Pseudoalteromonas sp. NBT06-2 (assembly GCF_002276045.1). Lineage (GTDB taxonomy): Bacteria > Pseudomonadota > Gammaproteobacteria > Enterobacterales > Alteromonadaceae > Pseudoalteromonas. Next base: position 21,810 of record NZ_NQMR01000062.1, read on the forward strand.
CTGACAAGTTTGTCAGCGACACAGGCCATCATATAACCGCCACTTGCTGCGACTTTATCGACACAAATTGTTAAATTTAAATCAGCATCTTTGATTCTTTGTAATTGTGATGCTGCTAAGCCATAACCATGAACTACGCCACCACCACTTTCAAGTCTCAGTAATACCTTATCTTCTTTTGGTTTAGCGATTGTTAAAATTGCAGTTATTTCTTCCCTTAAGCTATCAACTTCACGGGCATCCATACTGCCATTAAAATCTAATACGTAAAGATTTGGTTTTTGCTTATCATCATTCTTTTTAGCACGTTTTTTTTGCTCTTTATTGTATTTTTTCAAATTATCTTTATTTAAAGTGTCGTACAAAAATTGATGCTTAAAAGTATCTAATTGCTCTGATAAATCATCTAATTCAATTTCACCACGTTTTGGCTTAGGCTTGTGAGCTGCACCTGCTATTAAAGCAATAATTGCACCCACTGCAACTACAAAAGTTAAAGCTTTGGCTAAAAACAAGCCGTATTCGTATAAAAATTCCAAAATAAAAATCCTACTCTTTTAAATTAATGTGAATTTACCATGTTATATAACAAATAGAGAAGCTTATATATTAAATATTACGCATAAAAAAACCCGGAATAATCCGGGTTTAAGTATTGAAATTATAAATTAGTCTTGTTTTACAATAGCACTATCTTTTATATAAATCATATGACCACCTTCGGCAATATAATTTACCATTTGTGATTGCATTTCACTAAAGGCACGCAGCGCGGTCATCGCATCAGGTGAAACACTCTGTCCAGGGTTTATAAGAGAAGAATGATGACCTGCAGTCATTCTAACAACACCAGACACTGGCATTTGTTGATCAGCTACCGTTGAACTTACACCTTCCAAGCCTAGTAATGCAATTAAAGGCTCTGTACCAGACACAGGTGAAGATGGCACTACATTTGGTAATACTTGATCTGGTAGGTTGTCACCACCATCTCCGACAACTTCTTGAACTAGTAAGGGGGTTTGTGTTGCTTTTAAAATAGCAGCATAATTCATCGGATCGCCATCATCTACCGCCATTTGAAATGCTGTCGCAGCTTGTATCATTAATCCAGATAATGCTGCAGCTTCTTCAGGTGATAACGTTGTTTGGTATACAGTGTAGGTTTGTATTAACGCCCCTAAAAAAGCCGCGCCGTCTGCTGGAGATGAACTAGGGTTTTGTTCTGAAAAATATATTTGGAAACCTGCGTCACCACCATAAGCTAATACAGACTGCAATAATGGGCCAAATGTATTTGATTCAATAATTGCGCCAAATCCTAAGCCTTGCATTGGGACAGAAAGTGTCGCAGCTTGTACTTTAAACATATCATTAACTTGTTCAGGTTGCCCTGTAACCGGAGAGTTAGCCATAGCTAAAAATGGTGTACCACCAATAGAGCCTAAAGAGATTCCAGTGAAATATACCTTCGACTTATCTATGTCTGCGCCATTTAAAAAATTTAAGCCAAAACGTAAACCTAATAGATCTATGATTGCTTGCTTACCATTAGAAGCCGTCGTGCTATAGCTTTGAAGATTAATATAATCCAGAGGATTCACAGAAGCATCAATATCAATAACACCATCGTTATCAGAATCAAAACCTCGAGAGTTAAACAATGGATAATCTATAGCAACACTTGCGATGCCAAATAATGACAACATTGCCGTAGTCGTTAACATATCTTCTTTTTTAGATGGAATACCATGTTGTAAAATAACGACTGGCCAACCACCTTCAGGTTTTACGAGAGGTCCTAAGCCTAAACCAGGGCGAATTGCATTTGCAACATTTAGATCTGGCGTTGTCATTTGCACATCAATATTTTGAAAACTGTTAATTTTTGGAATTGGGTTAAATTTAGTGAGGTTACGCTCTGTATCTAGGCCAGCCAAAACCGGGTTTTCAGAGGTGCTAAAGTCACGTAAACCAAAAGACATACAAATAGCATCATTTGTACTAATCGGTGCTTCAGGAATTAATTCAGGGTAAGCTGCTGTTAAGCCTGCTAGTGCAGCACCTGAATCACACAATGCATTCATCCAAGTATTTAATGGCGCTTTTTGATTTTCATCATTAGGTGTATGTAAGTAATAAGGTAAACTAACATTACCACGTAGGTAATTAGCAGCACCATATAATGCAATACTTTGAGCATCAGCGGGGTTTGTTGGGTCAAATAATCCAGCCTGTATTAACACGTCTGCCACTGATAATGTTGTGTCTTGCATAGTAATAACAGGTGCAGGCACAAGCGGTGTTTGTGTTAAGCCCGTCAGTAATAACTGTTTTGCAACACTTGTAACATTACCCACTGATTGTGTGGTCATTGCCATAGAATAAATAATATTTTCTTTAGCGATGCCCCTAGTCGAAATTACAGATTCAAAACTATTAATTACCCCTTGTAACGCTAATTGTGAATCTGTAATTAAAGGTAACGTACCTATATCTTGTTTTACCAAATTATAGCTAGACGAGCCATCCACTGAGCTACCCGTACTATCTTTAAGGTTATCAGTGAGTGCAAGTATATAAGTTGTTGCAGGTTTAAGTGGCTTTAAAGGGATTACAGCTACATTATCTCCGCTGACTTGTGTAACATAATCAACACCAAAAGTCAGTTCACCTACAATTTTACACCCTGAACCTTGCGGTTTTGGTTTACAGTCATCATCATTCAGGTCTCCACCCATAACTGCTTCATATATATGGATAGATTCAGGACTTTGCACACTGGCCGCATCTAATGTCACACCTTGAGGTAAATCAACTGCTAGAGTAAACGCAGTATTAGTTGACCATCCGTCTAAACGACTTAAAGCTGTCAATGGATCGGCAATATTTGCAGGATCTTTAACGGGTATATTTAAAGTACCATCTGTGGTTCCCTGAAATAATAAATCATTTGGGGTTGATAATACACCTGCAGATGGATCAAAAATAACAGTAGATGCTGGAATGACAACTACAGCGTCTTTTTTAACTTCTTCTAAACTTTCTCCACCACATCCTAACAATGCAGTTGAGATAGCCATTCCAAGTAGCATTTTTTTCATTTTTAGCTCCGTTTTCACTTTGTTCTTTTTATTTGAATTCTTGCAATTACACTTGTAAATATAATGTTCGAATTCATTAATGAGACATTAGACCAGTTAAATTTAACGTAAACAATCTTTTTTCGCTACTTAAATTTGAATAAAAACTTTAACTTGTCGTTTTATCGTTAAATACCTATGGTAAAATACCTTTAATTTAATATTTTAAGTCCAGTAATGACTTAGTTGTATCAAGGATTTTTCAATGCAAGACTACCAAGCAGATGTAAACGCACTAAAAGATAAAGTAATTCTAGTTACTGGGGCTGGTGACGGTATTGGTCGCGTGGCAGCAATCAACTATGCTAAACATGGTGCAACCGTTATTTTACTTGGTAAAACAGTTGATAAACTAGAATGTGTGTATGACGAAATTGTGTCATTAGGTGCGCCTAAGCCTGCTATCGTTCCACTTGATTTAAAAGGCGCAACTAAACAAAACTATCGTGACTTAGCATCTACAATAGAAAATGAATTTGGTCAATTAGATGGTTTATTAAATAATGCTGGCATCTTGGGCTCTTTAGGTCCATTAGAATTCTTTTGTGTTTCAACATTCGAAAAGATCATGAAAATAAATGTGACAGCACAAGCTGTACTTACAAAATACATGTTCCCTATTTTACGTAAATCAGATAACGCTTCTATTATTTTCACCACATCTAGTGTCGGTCGTAAAGGTCGTGCACATTGGGGTCCATACGCCATCTCTAAATTTGCAGTTGAAGGCATGATGCAAACTTGGGCTGATGAAGTTGAAAAAACGAATATTAGAGTTAACTGTATTAACCCTGGCGCAACTTTAACTAAAATGAGAGATTCCGCTTACCCAGGTGAAGACAAGGCAAAATTAGCAACACCAGAGTCACTAATGCCTACCTACCTTTATATGATGAGTGATGATTCAATAGGTACTAACGGCCAATCCCTAGATGCTCAGTAAATAAAAATAAAAAAGCCCGAACAATGTTGGGCTTTTTTAATATCTAATACTCAACTAAATTATTAAAATATTTTATTTCTTTCTTTTCTTCTGAACTTGTTTAGCACGAATTTGATGCTTTTTAACAGCCTTTCTAATACGCTGATTTTTAGCGCGTTTTTCACTGCGTTTTTCAGGCATTACAGATAATTTTGTTTCAGTTTCATTTGGTAGTTGCACAGAGCTTCTAAAATAATTTACATTAGCTAATGCTAACTCTTCCCAGCCACCTTGAGGAAGTTTAGGGTTTAATTTCAAGTCCCCGTAACGAACACGAATTAAGCGTGATACGTCAACCCCCTGAGATTGCCATAAACGTCTTACTTCTCTGTTACGACCTTCTGTTAGTAATACGTTATACCAACGGTTAATCCCTTCACCTGGGCGAGGTGTAATTTTTAAGAACTTAGCCATACCGTCTTCAAGTTCAACACCTGTGGTTAACGTTTTTAAAGTTGTCGCTTCTACTTCACCAAAAACTCTCACTGCATATTCACGTTCAATTTCATAACTAGGACGCATTAAACGGTTTGCTAATTCACCATCATTGGTAAACAATAAAAGACCTGATGTGTTCACATCTAATCGACCAACAGCTATCCAACGCTCACCATCTAATCTTGGTAAACGGTCAAAAACAGTCGGTCTGCCTTCAGGATCTTTACGTGTACATAATTCACCTTCCGGTTTGTTATACATCAATACACGACAAATACGATTTTCTTCAGCTTCTATTTTAACCACATGACCATCAAGTCTAATTTGCTGATGTGGGCCAACACGATCACCTAATCTTGAAACTTTACCATCAATACTTACACGCCCTGCGTCAATCACCTTTTCCATTTCTCGGCGTGAGCCTTTACCGGCACGGGCTAATACTTTTTGTAACTTTTCATCATTTACAATTGATTCACTCATTAACTATTCGCTCTTTAGTTAATAGGGTTTCCCCTATTAGTTGTATCTTCTCAGATAGACTTGCATCTTAATTATATCAGGTAACAAATTAAGATAGCATTTGATTTATTTTATTTTCTTGTTGTTCAGGTAACAAAGGTAGATTTTCTAAGCTAGCAAGAGAGAAATAATCTAAAAATGCAGCTGTTGTTGCATAAAGAGCAGGTCGACCTGGGACTTCTTTATGACCAACCCCTTTAACCCAACCTCGTTCTAATAGAGTTTTAATTATATGACTACTCACCGCAACGCCCCTGACTTGTTCAATTTCTCCACGAGTAATAGGTTGTCGATAAGCAATTAAACTTAGAGTCTCCAATAAAGCTCTTGAATACTTTGGGGTTTTACCTTGAAATAACTTACTCAACCAAGGACTTAAATTTTTACTTGCTTGAAAACGAAAACCAGAGCCTACTTTTACAAGCTGTATGCCCCTAGTTGAATAATGCGCTTCTAACGTTTCTAGGCACTGTTTAATTCTTATTAAAGAAACATTAAATTCTTCTAACACTGTTTCTTTTAATACTATTCGTGATAATGGTTTTCCTGCAACAAATATAGCAGCTTCAATAATTTCGACTAATTGCTCATCAGAAATTTTTTTATCGCCCACTTTAAGCTACTCATCTACTTCATAATCATAGACGGGTATTATGCCTAATTTGTCAGATATAATCGAAGGGTTTTCTATTAATTTTAACGAATTAATTGCACATAGATTTGTATTCTAGGCTCTGACTGTATACATTCAATTAAACACTCTTTTATCAACTCTAAAATAGCAATAAAGGTTACAACAACACCATTTCGTCCTTCGCTAAGCTCAAATAACAAACTAAATTCAACAAACTCAGTCGTTTCACTCAATTGCTGTAATATTTTACTCATTTGCTCCCGAGTAGATAAGGTTTCAGCTGATATATGATGATGGGTATAATTTTTAGCTCTTGCCATAATATCGCCCAATGATAACAAAATATCTTTCATATCAACATCAGGTAATAAAGTCTCAGGCACTATTTTTTCTGATATTAAAGCTTGGGCAACAAAAATATCACGATCTAACCTTGGGATCTCGTCAAGATTTTCTGCCGCAGTTTTAAATTGTTCATATTCTTGTAAGCGTTTAATTAATTCAACACGAGGATCAACCTCTTGCTCTTCTAACTCTTTATGAACAGGTAATAACAATCTAGATTTAATTTGCGTTAATAAAGCAGCCATTACCAAATACTCAGCTGCTAATTCTAGTTTTAAATCTTTCATTAGTTCAACATAAGCAACATATTGTCGAGTTATGGTATGCACTGATAACTGTAAAATATCTAGTTGATGTTTTTTAATCAAATAAAGTAATAAATCTAAAGGGCCCTCAAAAGTTTCTAAAATCACTTCAAGGGCATCAGGTGGTATATATAAATCAGTTGGTTTCTCAACCATAGCTTTACCATTTAAAAATGCTAATGGCGGCTGTTCTGTTTGAGGTGTCACTCAAAAACACTCACATCACCTGAACCTTCGCGAATAATATTCACTTCACCTTCTGAGAAATCAATAACACTTGTTGGTTGCTCTGATAAAAAACCACCATGGATAATCAAATCGACATGTTTTTCTAATTTATTGCGTATTTCTTCTGGATCAGACTCTGTATGCTCTTGCCCCGGTAAAATCAGCGAACATGACATCAATGGTTCAGCTAATTCTTCTAGTAATGCTAACGTGATTTCACATTGTGGTACGCGAATACCAATTGTTTTTTTCTTATCATTTAATAAGCGCTTAGGTACCTCTTTAGTTCCTTTAAAAATAAAAGTATAAAGTCCAGGTGTATTATTTTTTATAACTCTGAACAATTGATTATCTACTCTTGCATAGTTTGCAAGTTCAGATAGATCGCGACACATCAATGTAAAGTTATGATGTTTTTCTAATCCGCGGATTTTTTTAATCCTTTCCATCGATTTTTTATTGCCTATGCAACAACCAATCGCATAGCCAGAGTCAGTTGGATAAATAACAACACCACCTTGATGTATTATTTCAATTGCTTGACGGATCAATCTTGCTTGCGGATTTTCTGGATGTATTTGAAAAAACTGACTCATAATATGCCTTATTTTTTTAATAACAAAGCGCTATATACCTAAGCTCTGAAATTTGTATTTCCATGTCACACAGGTGTAAACCCTGCTATATCATTATACGACCCAATCTTGCCAAACTGGAGTACAATCTTTTGGTAAATATAGGTTCTTTCCAAGCTCTAGCCAAGTCATCGGAAAATGAAAGTCTGAACCTTGTGAACACAGTAAGCCGTATTCACGACTTAAAGAACCTAAAAATTGACGTTCTGTTGGTGCTTGTTGCGGTTGTGCGACTTCCATCGCATCGCCACCATTCTCTTTAAAATCAGTTAATAATTGCCTTAACCATTTATTAGACATTTTATATCTCGCAGGGTGTGCAACAACAGCCTGACCACCCGCTGATTGAATCGCTTCAATTGCGGTTCTCATATCACACCAACTACTAGGTGTATAACCGGTTTTACCTCGCGCTAAGTATTTTTTGAAAACACCTTGAATATTTTTTGCTTTACCTAGATTTACTAAATACTGTGCAAAATGCGCTCTGGTGATATGCGCATCCCCCGCTAAATCTTTTGCACCTTTATAAGCATCAACTATGCCTGCTTTTTCAAGTCGTCGACCAATTTCAAGTGCTCTGCTATCTCTTTTTTGCTTTTGTTCATTCACTAATGCCAATAAATTATCTGATTCAGGATCAAAATTCAGCCCAACAATATGAATTTCAAAACTATGCCAGCGGGTTGATATTTCAATGCCATTTATCAGTTTTAAATTAAGCTTATTGTTTGCAATATATTGATGCGCAATAGGTAAAGCATCTAGTGTATCGTGATCTGTGATCGCAAATATATCAATTCCTTTGTCTACTGCTCTATCTAATAATTCTTCTGGTGATAATCGGCCATCTGAACACGTGGTATGACTATGTAAATCGTACTTCATTTGAGCAACTTTATAATTAGCGCTTAGGTTTGAGTTAAGTATATCAATTTCACTGCTATAAAACGAACGTGCTTAAGGTTTAATGCATTTATATCAATATATTTTTGTTCACAATAATCAGTTATATAAATTTAATATAAAATTCTTGACAAGAATATACAATTTGAGCTCTACTATAGCTACTTAAATAAAGGTACATATTAATGAAACGTTCAGCTCAAACATTTAAAGTAAATACACTAAATATTATTTGGTGGTGGCACTCGTAATTTTCGGGTGATGAGCTGTTGTGCCTAACAGATTCTAAGACCCGCAGCTAGCGGGTTTTTTTATGTCCAAACCCGCATTTTTGATGCGGGTTTTTTGTTTTCTAAATAAATTACTAATACAAAATACGAGAGGAATGAGGTTTTGATATTTAGACATATAACAAAAGCGCCTGGTGCTGTTTCAAGCATCACTTTGGCCCGGGAATATATTCAAAGTCCACTATCACTTTATGCAAAATTGGATAAAGAAAATAGCTTATTATTAGAGTCGGCTGAAGTTGATTCAAAAGACTGTTTGAAAAGCCTTATTTTAGTAGATGCTGCCATTCGGATTGAATGTAATGCACAACAAGTAAAGTTAGTCGCTTTATCAAATAACGGTTTGCAATTACTACCTTATTTACAAGAAAAAGTAGCCAATTGTGATACTGTGTTAGATGAAAATACACTCATTTTAACTTATCAACCATACCAAAGAGATTTAGACGAGTTTTCTCGATTAAAAGCAGACAACGCATTTAGTGCGCTACGCAATTGTATCAACAATATAAAATCAACTGCAGATAATGCCTATTCATTATTTTTAGGCGGTGTATTTGCTTATGACATGGTTGCCAACTTTGAGCAGTTACCCACTGTTATAAACAAAGATAATATCTGTCCAGATTATGTTTTTTACTTGGCTGAAACCTTGGTTATTATTGATCACCAAGAAAAAACAACCGACTTAATTGGCAATGTATTTAATGGACCAGATGTTCATGCTAACTGTTTTGAAGTTGGACAAAAGCTTGAAGAACTCAATCAGTTATGTGAACACGTAACGCCTTATACAGGTAAAGACATCACAGTCAGTAAAACACCGGATGTTAGTGTTGATATTAGTGACGAAGAATACTGCCAACAGGTTTTGGCACTTAAAAAGAATATTGTAGATGGTGATATTTTCCAAGTAGTGCCTTCTCGCAGCTTTAGCTTACCTTGTCCTGATGCACTATCGGCTTACCAGCATTTAAAGCAGCAAAATCCTAGTCCTTATATGTTTTATATGAAAGATCAAGATTTCACATTATTTGGAGCATCACCTGAGTCAGCTTTAAAATTTTGTGCTTTGAGTCGCCAAGTGGAAGTTTACCCAATTGCTGGTACACGTCCTCGTGGAAAGCGTCAAGATGGTAGCATTAACCCAGATTTAGATAGTCGTATTGAACTTAACCTGCGAAATGATCAAAAAGAACGAGCTGAGCATTTAATGTTGGTGGATTTAGCGCGTAACGATGTGGCTCGTATTTCTATTGCCGGAACGCGTCATGTTAAAGAGTTGTTAAAAGTAGACAGATATTCGCAAGTGATGCATTTAGTATCTCGTGTGGTTGGTCAATTAAAACCGGAACTGGATGCACTTCATGCATATCAAGCATGTATGAACATGGGCACATTAGTTGGTGCGCCAAAAGTCAAAGCCGCGCAACTTGTACGTGAGGTAGAAAAAAAACGCCGTGGTAGCTACGGTGGTGCAGTGGGTTACTTAACAGGTGATGGTACCATGGATAGCTGTATTGTGATCCGAAGTGCATTCGTAAAAAATAATATAGCTTATGTTCAAGCTGGTGCGGGAGTTGTTCACGACTCAGAACCGCAACTAGAAGCCGATGAAACTCGTGCAAAAGCACAAGCGGTGATCAAAGCCATAATCTCTAGTTTCGAGGAGAAAAATAATGTCTAATCAATCAGATTATAAAATCTACTTCTTAGATAACTTTGACTCTTTTAGTTATAACCTTGTAGATGAATTTGAACAAATGGGCGCTGATTTAGTTGTATATCGTAACAACCTAGACGCACAAACCATATTTGAGAAAATGTCAGCTGAAATAAAACCCGTAATACTTGTTTTATCACCAGGTCCAGGTACACCGCACAGCGCTGGCTGTTTAATGGCGTTAACCGAAATGTGTAAAGGTAAATTTCCTATCCTTGGGATCTGTTTAGGACATCAAGCATTGACACAAAGTTATGGTGGTATTGTGGGTCATGCTGGGGAAACCGTACATGGTAAATCATCAACTATTGAACTTGCCAAGCATGCCATCTTTGATGGATTAGGTAACAATATGCCCGTTGCACGTTATCACTCATTAATGGCAACTAAAGTACCTGACTCACTTTCGATTATTGCCCATTATCAAGATATACCGATGGCAATATTAAATGAGCAAGATAAAATACTTGGTTTTCAATTTCATCCAGAATCTATTTTAACACCAGATGGCGCACAGTTATTAAGACAAAGCCTTGACTATTTAAACAATACAACTGATGAAGGAATTGCGAAATGAAAGAAATAATCAATATACTAATTGCACAAAAAGACTTAAACATAACGCAATCAGAACAATTATTCAGTAAGGTTATGCAAGGTGAGCTATCTGAAATTGAACTGACAGCCGCTTTAATTGCACTTAAAATTAAAGGTGAAACCGCATCTGAAATTGCAGGTGCTGCCGCTGCGATGCGCAAACATGCAGTGCCTTTTAACACTTCACTAGATATGACAGCTGATAGCTGCGGTACAGGTGGTGATGGCTCAAACACCATAAACGTATCAACAACAGCAGCTATTGTTGCTGCAGCTTGTGGCATTAATATGGTCAAACATGGCAATAAAAGTGTATCGAGTAATTCTGGTTCTGCTGATTTACTTGTTGCCCTTGGTATTAATATCAATATGCCTGTAACACTTGCTCAAAATTGCTTAGAGCAAACAGGTTTCACATTTATGTTTGCACCTAATTACCACAAAGGTGTAAAACATGCGATGCCAGTTCGCACAACATTAAAAACAAGAACCTTATTCAATATTCTAGGCCCATTAGCAAATCCTGCTGCACCAAAAGTACAATTACTTGGCGTATATGATCCTGATTTATGCATGCCTATGGCGCAAACACTAAACATACTAGGCACACAACGTGCTTTAGTAGTTCATGGCTCAGGCACAGATGAAATTGCATTACATGGCTCAACTAAAGTAGTTGAATTAAATAATGGCGAAATAACGGAATCTACTCTAACACCAAGTGATTTTGGTTTAGATGAATACCCACTTGAAGCTATTGCTGGTGAGGGGCCTGAATATAACGCACAAGCTACTTTAGCTATTTTAAAAGGCGAAGGAAAAGCCGCTCATAATGCAGCTATTATCGTTAATGTCGCTGCGCTTTTATATTTAACAAATAAGGCTGATAACTTTAAACAAGCAGCACGAATAGTTACTGATAAGCTGGCTTCTGGCACAGTAATAAAAACACTTGATAAAATAGTAACACTTAGTAATTCAGAGGTTGATAATGGCTAACGTATTAGAAAAAATTGTCGCTGATAAAGCAATTGAACTAAAACAACGTAAAATTGAACGTCCATTATCAGGTTTCATAAATGACGTTAAGCCTTCTACGCGCAATTTTTATGAAGCATTAAAAAGCACAGATAACGGCGGCACACATTTTATTTTAGAATGTAAAAAAGCGTCACCCTCTAAAGGCTTAATTCGCCCCCATTTTGATTTAGATGAAATTACCTCTGTTTATAAAAACTATGCAACATGTATTAGTGTACTGACAGATCAAAAATATTTTCAAGGTAGTTTCGATTACCTACAAATGGTGAGAAATAAAGTAGAGCAACCACTGATAGGTAAAGATTTTTATATTGACGAGTATCAAGTTTATTTCGCACGTTTACATGGTGCTGATGCGATTTTATTAATGCTTTCTGTGTTAGATAATCAACAATACAAAGCGCTAGAATCTGTAGCTAAGTCATTAAATATGAGCATCTTAACTGAAGTAAGTAATGAAGAAGAAGTTCATCGTGCACTTAAGTTAAACGCTGAGCTGATTGGTATTAACAATCGTAATTTACGTGACTTAAGTACTGATTTAACAACAACCGAAACGCTTAGAAAGCTTATTCCAAATGATAAACTGGTGATCTCAGAATCTGGTATTTATACCCATGATGATGTTAAACGCCTTTCACCTTTATGTAATGGCTTTTTAGTGGGTAGTTCTATTATGGCACAAAATGATATGGATCTTGCTTGTCGAAAACTAATTTTAGGTGAAAATAAAGTGTGTGGCTTAACCCGTTGTGATGATGCTTTAGCAGCGTATAATGCGGGTGCAATTTATGGCGGACTTATTTTTTACCCTCAATCACCACGTTTTGTTGATTTAGATTGTGCAAAAGCCATTATAGATAGTGCACCATTATCTTTTGTAGGTGTATTTGTAAATGCTCGAATCGAACATATTGTTGAATATGCGCATCAATTAAAACTCAGTGTCGTTCAATTACATGGTACAGAAGACGCTGAATTTATTGCCACACTAAAAGAAAAACTGCCTCAAACATGTAAAATTTGGAAAGCTGTTGCTATTAAAAATACTTTACCTGAGCTAGCACTCGAAGTTGATCGCTATTTATTTGATACCCATAGCGAGAATTTACCTGGCGGGACTGGAGAAATATTCGATTGGTCAATTTTAAAAAACTGTCACAGCCAATTTATGCTTGCAGGTGGTTTAAACAATGACAATATAAAGCAAGCGAGTTTAATTGGTGCAACAGGTTTAGATATCAATTCAGGTGTAGAAATTGAACCTGGAAAGAAATCTAAAAATAAAATTAATGACGTTTTTACCAAACTCAGACAATATTAAATTATATATACCTGAGGTTTAAACTACCTCAGATATCGATACAGAATCACAGAATGAGGAACGATAAGTGGAATATTTTAACAATAATACAGATAACAAACCAGGTTATTTTGGTCAATTTGGCGGTATGTTTGTACCTGAGTTATTGGTACCGGCTCTAAAGCAACTTGAGCAAGAGTTTAACAATGCACAACAAGATCCTCAATTTCAAGCTGAGTTTACAGCTTTATTAAATGAATATGCTGGTCGCCCTACACCATTAACGTTAACACGTAACATGATTAAAAACCCGAAGGTAAAACTTTACTTAAAACGTGAAGACTTATTACATGGCGGAGCACACAAAACAAACCAAGTGTTAGGCCAAGCGCTTTTAACTAAACGCATGGGTAAAAAAGAAGTCATAGCAGAAACAGGGGCAGGCCAACATGGTGTTGCAACAGCATTAGCATGTGCATTATTAGGTTTAAAATGTAAAGTATATATGGGTGCAAAAGATGTAGAACGTCAGCAACCAAATGTTTTTAGGATGAAATTAATGGGCGCCGAAGTTATTCCGGTTACAGCAGGTTCTGGCACACTTAAAGATGCTGTAAATGAAGCATTAAGGGATTGGTCTGCGAATTATGATCATGCCCATTATTTATTAGGCACAGCTGCGGGTCCACACCCATTTCCTACTATGGTTCGTGAATTCCAAAAAATGATTGGTGAAGAAGCAAAAATTCAGATCCAAGAAGCAGAAGGTCGATTACCTGACGCGGTTATCGCATGTGTTGGCGGCGGCTCAAATGCGATTGGCATGTTTAATGATTTCATTAAAGAAGAGTCAGTTAAATTAATTGGTGTTGAACCTGCAGGTAAAGGCCTTGATAGCAAACATCATGGTGCCACCTTGTGTAAAGGCACTAAGGGGTTATTGCACGGTGCTTATACATACATAATGCAAGATGATTTTGGTCAAATTGAAGAATCTTATTCTGTTTCAGCCGGTTTAGATTACCCAGCAGTAGGCCCTCAACATGCACATTTACATGAAACAGGTCGCGCACAATATGTTGGTATTGAAGATGACGAAGCATTAGATGCTTTTCAAACTTTAGCTAAAAATGAGGGTATTATACCAGCATTAGAATCAAGTCACGCTCTTGCATACGCTTTAAAATATGCAGAAGAACAAACTGAAGATACTGTTTTAATTGTTAACTTAAGTGGTCGTGGTGATAAAGATTTAGCCCATGTTCAAGATGTACTTGCACAAAAAGCAACTGAAAAAGGAGCTAAGTAATGTCAACATTAAATAGATACCAAGCCAAATTTGAAACTTTAGCTACCAACAAACAAGGTGCATTTGTGCCATTTGTAACGATTGGCGATCCAAATAAAGAGCTTAGTTTTGATATCATAAAAAGCCTCATTGATGGCGGTGCCGATGCACTAGAGTTAGGAATTCCTTTTTCTGATCCCGTAGCCGATGGCCCTGTTATTCAAAAAGCGAATATTCGCGCACTTAAAGCAAATGTAAATACAGATGTGTGTTTTGCAATCCTAAAACAAGTACGTGAATATAATGCGGATATTCCAATTGGCTTACTTTTATACTCTAACTTGATATTTTCACGTGGTTTAGACAAGTTTTATCAAGACGCTAAAGATGCAGGTGTTGATTCGATTTTAGTAGCGGATGTACCTTTACATGAATCTAAATTATTCAGACAATCAGCTAAAAAAGCAGGTGTAGATCCTATCTTTATCGCAACACCAAATGCTGATGATGATACATTAAAAACCTGTGCCTCTTATGGTCGTGGTTATACTTACTTATTATCACGTGCTGGCGTAACCGGTACCGATACACAAGCAACAATGCCAGCAACTTCCATTATCGACAAGCTTAATGAGTATAACGCTGCCCCCTCTTTATTAGGTTTTGGTATATCTAAACCTGAACATGTTAAAGCAGCACTCGACTCTGGTGCCGCAGGTGCTATTTCTGGATCTGCTGTTGTGAAAATCATTGAAGATAACTTAAATGATTCAAGCAATATGTTAGCGCAATTAAAAGCTTTTACTGAAATTATGAAAGCAGCGACTTTATAGTTGGCTTTAATACCCATGATACCTAAAAATGCACGATTTCAGCGATAATTAAACAGGATTTAGGTAAGGTATGAATTGAAGGTAATGGTTGTTCCCTGATCAAAATTAATAACGCAGCATAAAGCGCTTTGAAAACCGCCTAAAAGGAGCTTTTGAGAATTTACACTTCGTTGTTATACCAATACGATTAAGTTAGTGATCAAATTTTAATAAGGATAAATTTTCAAGAACAAGGCGCTTGATTGAGTAATAGCTGGCTATTAGGATTAAAAGCAACGATGTTCTTGGAATATTTAGTCCATTTAAAGTGAGCACTTATTTATTCGTATTGGTATTATGTCAGTTATAAAGGGAATACGATGAATTCACTGACATGCCTAGAATTGTAAAACTTTATAAGCTCTGAGTGGTCACTTAATTATCGGAATTAGTATAAATAGCATTATGAAACTCAATATGGAAGTAGCGAG
>NZ_NQMR01000063.1 GCF_002276045.1 Pseudoalteromonas sp. NBT06-2
AAATAGCATTATGAAACTCAATATGGAAGTAGCGAGTATGACAGATTTATTATTAGTTTCTGAAAAACATTTTCGTCTCTGAAGGTTTATCCCAGCTTTACAACAAAGCGTTTATTTTATTGAAAATGCGCTATTTAACCAATTTTAGAGTCATATTTACCATATTTTCTTTGATATCTAGGCAGCATAGTTTCGTTGCCTAAAAGTCCACCTTGGTGAATATATAAAATAGGATAATCAGCGGGTATATTTTTAGATTCAATATAGTCAGTTAAAGTTAACCAACCCAATGGGTCGTAGAGTAATTCAAACACAATTTCAGTCTGAATGTTTAACGCTTGCCAAATATCATAAAAAGCACGATATAACTTGCCAAAATGATATTTTTTGCGACTTTTCATAATAGTAGGATGTCGTGATTCATCAGTACACAATTCAAAAAACTGTTTTTTTAAATAAGAGTCCCCACCAACACATGCACACGTGAGGATTTCTATATTCGTATTCAGTTCGATAAAAGCTTGCTGTAAAAATAATGCTGTTGTGCCTGTTCCTGCAGGTAAAGCTACTTTAAATTCTGTAATTTTATTATCTGCTGCCCAATAAGTAATTTCTTGTGCTAACAAGTCTATACCCATTTTTGCATACTGACAGCGTCCACCTTCAGGTACAAAGAGATAGCTTTGCTCTTTTGCAATAATATTATTATTGAGGTAGTCCTCTAAAGTTTCACCTTCAAGAAACTCACCCACTTCAATCACATTTGCACCATTTTCAAGTGCAGCTCTATAGTTTCCCTTAGGATTTTGTTTTATAAAATCAGATATATGAGCAACATAAAAATCAAACTGCCAACCTTTTAATTTTGCCAATGCAGAAAATGAATACAAAGAATTTGCTTGCGCAGATCCAAAACTAATAAGTTTTTTACAATCATTAAAATCATTTTTTAAAAAAGAGTAAAATTTTCGCGCTTTATTACCAGAAAATGATTCATGTAATAAATCATCTCTTTTAATAAAAAAAATGCGATTATTAAATATGGTTTTATCTACAGGAGATGATATTAATGACATATAGGGAGGTTATATTTCAATCAATTAAGTTGTTTAATATTTTAACAATTTAAAAAACAAATTAATAATAAAATAATTATCTCAAAAATGGATAAAATATTTATTCACTATTTTATCCAGTTCTACTTGTGTACAGACCTACTTACTGGTAAAAAAGCTCATCTTCAATTTAAAAAGTTAACTATGCAGGCTTTAATAGAATACATTCCACTGATCTTATTTTTCGCGACTTTTAAACTAGTCGATATTTTTTGGGCTACTGGTGTCTTAATTGGTACATCAGTATTACAAGTTGCTTATTACTATTTTAAAGATGGTAAAGTAGCCACTAAAACTTGGGTTTTTTTTGGTATTGCCCTGATATTAGGCTCAATGACTTTGATTTTTCATGACGAAGCTTTTATAAAATGGAAAGCAACCGTTATTTATTTTATTTTTTGCACAACCTTACTTATTTCACGATATGTTTTAAACAAAAATTTAATGCAAAAAATGCTGACGTCAATATTGAAAAATGCTTCAGATACTAAACAAGAAATTGATATCCCTAAAGCTGTTTGGGATAAAATAAACTTAATGTGGGTCGCGATTACACTCTTTATTTCAGGTTTAAATATTTATATTGCCTATAATTTTTCTTTAGATTTTTGGGTTAACTTTAAAATATTTGGTTTAACCGGTATTTCTTTTGTATTTATCTTCATTACGATAATGATGCTATTTAAATACTTACCTGAAGAATCTGATAAAAAGACATAAGACAATAACATTAAATTACTACAAAAAAGCCGCTTTTTATAATTTTAAGCGGCTTTTTTTATTTTAATACCCCGACATTAACTAAACATAATCAGGGAATAACCTAACTAAAGAAATGGTAATCAAAATATATTCTCGCTACTGTATCAATAAAAATCACTGCTACAATAACAGGAATAAAAGTACCTAAAGAAAAATGAGTATATCTTGCTAAAAAAGTTTTACTAAATTTAGGATTTCCGATTGATAATTCTTCGTTTAGTTTTTGATTTTTCCAGCGATAGCTTACAAACAAACAAATTAATAAACCATTTAATGGTAATATCGTGTCATAAAACATGTCATAAATAACATCAAATAGTGACTTAGATTTACCACCATAAGACATTAAAGAAGTTAAATAATCAACCATACCTGCTGATAATGTAGTTAATAATGCTAATAAACCGGCCCATACAAAAAGCGTATTTAATGCTTTTTTACGAGATTGTTTTTTCTCATCAATTAGATACGCAACAGGTACTTCGATAATAGATACTAAAGAAGTTAAGGCAGCAAAAAACACCAATAAAAAGAACACTACAGCAATCGAACTGGCAAAGAAATAACCAATTGATGTTTCCAATGCTAAAAATATCTTAGGTAAATAACTAAATATAAGTGATACACCACTGTCACTTAGTTCACTTGGATTTATGCTTGAGTTAAATGAAAATATAGCAGGCAGTACCATCAAACCAGCAATAAATGCAACCGAAGTATCAGTGATAGCAACTAGTTTTGCCGAGCCTGCAATATCTGTTTCTTTACTAATATATGAACCATAAGTAATTAAAATCCCCATACCTAAAGAAAGAGAAAAGAAAGCTTGAGACAATGCATTACTAACCACTTTAGGGGTAATTTTATCTATATCTGGAATTAAATAAAACTTAACACCCGCAAAAGCATTATCTAAAGTTAAAACAAATGTTACTAATAGAATCAGCATAATAAATAATGCTGGCATCATAATTTTCGCCGCACGCTCAATGCCAGCTTTAACACCTGAAACAAGAATAAACCTGACCAAAACAGCCACGACTATCATTGAAATAAAGAGATAAGGACTACTGGTCACTTCACCAAAAGCGCTACTGGTGGCCATGTAGTCTAAGTTACCCGATACAGATAATGCTAAGTAAACAAGGATCCACACAGTTAATACTGTATAAAATATAGCTATCATAAATGGCGTTATAACACTGAGTAACCCAGCTAATCGCCATTTAGAATCATTGTCACTTAATTGAGAATAGGCACCAACAGGGTTTTTGGCTGTTTTACGACCCACAGCCATTTCAGCAATCATTACAGGAATACAAATGACAATAACAAAGATAGCGTACATTAATAGAAATGCCCCACCCCCATTTTTTGCTGCATTAACAGGAAAACCAACTAAATTACCAATACCAACAGCTGAGCCTGCTGCTGCAAGAATAAATCCTAAACGTGAACTAAAATGCTCGCGATTTGTACTCATAAACAACCTTACTTTTATTATTGTTATAACAATTATCGCCTGATGCTAGCAGCCTTGCACGGCCCCTATCAAGTTTTTAAGTTAATTCGTCTATAACAATTCTATAAAAGTGTCACAATAATGTTACTATTTAGCTTTATTATTTAATTTTGTGGAATTTTTATGTGGTACATGATCTGCTCAACAGATGTTGAAAATAGTTTAGAGATGAGAAAACAAATTCGTCCAGCACATATTGCGCGATTAGAAGAATTAAAAAAACAATATAGATTATTTGCCGCAGGTCCATTACCAGCAATAGACTCTGAAAACCCTGGTGAAGCTGGTTTTACGGGTTCATTAGTGATTGCAAAATTTGATTCATTAGAGCAAGCGCGAGAATGGGCTGCTGCTGATCCTTATGTAGAAGCAAATATTTATAAAGAATCGATCGTAAAACCATTCAAGAAAGTTTTACCTTAATTGTTAAATGGTGACTTAAAGTCGCCCCAATTCAGTTTATATTCACGCTGTAGTGTTATTCTAAGTGATAAAAGTTAAATCATGATTTAAACTTAAAACTAATTGGTATTAATTTCTACACTTTAATATTCAAAATACTTGGTTTAGTTAAAACTCTTTATTAAACTGTTGCCCTGGAGATTTTAGGCATGCGTTACATTATTTATACTTTTTTAACTTTCACTTTGATTTTTTCTACATTAGCAGATGCTAAAGATAAGCAAGTTAAAAATCCAATAGGAAAAAAGCAAGCAGCGCATCTCGTTAAAAAACAGTACCCAGGTAAACTTTTAAAAATACAAGACTCCAAAAAACATTACAAAATTCGCGTATTACAGCCAAAAGGTCGCGTACTTGATGTTATGGTTAATAAAAAAAGTGGTTTAGTAAAAAAAGGTAAGAATTAATGCGAATTTTAGTAATCGAAGATGATTTACATTTAGCTGACAATTTAAGAGGTATATTAGAAAAAGAGCGTTACAGTGTAGATTTAGTTCATAATGGTGAAACTGGCTTATTTCACTTAACAGAGTACCCTTTAGATTTAGCTGTTGTAGATTTAGGCCTACCAAAAATGGACGGCATTTCAGTTATTAAAAAAGCAAGAGAATCCGGTTTAGACATTCCAATACTAATATTAACGGCACGTGATCGTTGGCAAGATAAAGTTGAAGGGCTTGATGCAGGGGCTGATGATTATTTAACTAAACCTTTTCATGGCGAAGAACTTATCGCCCGCTGTAATGCCCTAATTCGTAGAAGTGCAGGCCAATCAAATCCAGAAATGACAGCAGGACCTATTCGTATTCATACTCGCTCTCAACAAGTATGGGTAAACGATAAAGAATTAACGCTTACAGCATATGAATATAAAGTACTTGAATACTTAATGATCAATCCAAAAAAAGTAATCTCAAAATCAGAACTAACTGAACATATTTACGATCAAGACTTTGATTTAGATTCAAATGTTATTGAAGTATTTGTTTTACGTTTACGTAAAAAACTTGATCCAGAGAATACATTTAAACCTATTGAGACTTTACGAGGCCGAGGCTACAGGCTACAAAGCCAATGGTAACAGGTGAAATATCACTAAAAATTAGGCAAGGTTTTATACTCATATTTCTTTTAGTAGTCGCCTTACCAATTTTGTTCTTTTCAATAGGTAAAGCCTATTACTCATCTTTAGTGGAAGCGACTGAAAATACATTAGAAGCCCATTTATATTCCATACTTGCCGAAGTCGATTTTCAAGAAGATGGTATTGGCATGCCTGCTGTTTTATTAACGCCAGAATTAAATCGATTAAACTCTGATACTTTTGCATTTATTTATTTAAATAAACAAAAGCAATGGCAATCAGAATCGGCCATTAATAGAGAAATTTTACCAAGTATCACGCCACTTTATGCAGGTGAAACACAATTTCAAAAAATTATATATGAAGATAAAACATATTGGCAACTAAGCTTTTCATTAATAAGTGAAATAAATAACACTTCTCATAATGTCGCGTTTTATTTATTAAAAGATGATATTGCCCTCAGAGACATGATGTTAGGTTTTAGGCATACATTAAGAAACTGGCTTATAATTATGGCGTTTGCAATTACCATTTTATTGATAATTGGCTTTATTTGGAGTGCTAGACCATTACAAAGGTTAGACAAAGAAATTATTGCAATAGAGTCTGGAAATAGTACTGAAATTAAAGGCACCTACCCTGTAGAACTCAAAAAAATAACACAAGATTTAAACCTATTATTAGATACACAACAACGACAAAAAGATCGCTATCGCGCATCATTGAGTGATTTAGCACATGCATTAAAAACACCATTAGCTGTTCTTAAATCAAGCCCGCTAGCAACTGATGCAGATGCGAATGAACAATTAGATCGCATAAATATCATGATCGAGCATCAATTAAAACGTGCAACAACAGGTGGAACCGATACTTGGAAAAAGCAAACACAGATCCAACCTGTGGTTGACTCCATTGTCAATGCAATGAAAAAAGTTTACCGCGATAAAGGGATTCATTTTATTGCTAATATCTCCAATAAAAGTTATTTTTTAGGGGATAAGACTGATTTAATGGAATTAATCGGTAACTTAATTGATAATGCATGTAAAGCTTGTGAGGCCATAGTGCAGATTGAAATAAATCAAAACCAATTGTCTTCCATTCAATTATTATCAATTAAAGTTTCTGATGATGGTCCAGGTGTACCAAAAGAATCTATCAAGTTACTTACACAAAGAGGTGCTAGATTAGATACCTATGAAAAAGGCCATGGTGTTGGCATGACCATTGTGAATGACTTAGTTGAATCATATCAAGGCAAACTAAAAATATCAGATAGTGACCTAGGAGGCGCTTTGTTTAATGTTGAATTTAATTACAAGCAAAACTAAAACCTGCAGTATATTAATCTTAGGTTTTACAAGCTTTGTAAGCCAAGCACAATTTAATGATGGCTGCGATAATGAAAAAACAACAAACTTAAGCTATTTACGCTGCTTAGATAATAAAATTGTATTAGAAAAACGCACTGCCGATATGTGGACTAATAAAATTACATTAGATCTTGAAAAAAAGCAAAATGAAACAGGTAACTTACAATTACTAAGAGTATTTAAGCGCGCAGAACAAGAGTTTGATAAGTATGTGGAAGACAATTGCAGGTGGAAGTATTTAAATCACTTACCAGATACCATTGCTGCTGCGATTGCTTTTAAACGTTGCGAACTTCATTCAATTCAAAAACACACTGAAATATTAAAATTTCAATAATATAACGGGGCTTTTATAATTTTAGCCCCATGCACATAAAAGATTTTAACTATAAATACATATCTAGTTCTGAGAACCTATCCACGATGGCCACGGGTTTATATACAGATAACGCTTTACGATTACCGGCACCAAATGTAACACCTATGCTGTCCATACCAATATTCAGTGCCATCTCAAGATCTAGCTTGCTATCTCCTATCATAACAGCGTCTTTAGTCGTTAATTGGGTATGGGCTAATATTTGAGATAACATTTGTGGTGAAGGTTTTGACTGGGCTTCATCTGCACTTTGCGTAACAGCAAAATAATCAGTTAATCCAGTCAATGCTAATAGTCTGTCTAGGCCTTTCCTACTTTTTCCTGTTGCAATTGCTAACTGACAATTATTTGATTTCAGCTTTTTAAGTAAAGCTTCTACACCATCAAACAATGGCGTTTCAGTTGTATCCATATTTATATATTGATCTTTATAATGCACTATTAATTGTTGATGATAGTTTTTATGTTCAGGAAACAATTTGTCCATCACCTCAGGTAAACTTAAACCTATAATACTTCTAACTTGTTCACTGCTAGGTACAGGTACCTGACATACTCGAGCAGAAGATTGTAAAGATGAAACAATACGCGCAATGGAGTCCATCAAAGTACCGTCCCAATCAAATATAACGAGCTTATATTTCATTATCAGTTTTTCTTTTATTCACTTCTTGCTTGAGTATTTTAATCGTTTTAATTAACACACTATCAAGCGGTGCTTCAACAGTTAATTTTTCTTCAGTTATAGGATGTGTAAAAGTTAAATCATGGGCATGTAAGAATAAACGGTTTAAGCCCTTTTCACGCATATAAGCATCAAAACCTTCATCTCCATATTTATCATCGCCAGCAATTGGATGCCCAGAACATTGCGTATGAACACGAATTTGGTGTGTTCTGCCCGTGACTGGAGACGCCTGAACTAATGTACACTCCATGAATCTTTGTAATACTTTAAAACGGGTATGAGAAGCTTTACCTTCCGCCTCATCTACACGCACTACTCGCTCACCTGACTTTAGCGTATTTTTTCTAAGAGCAGCATTCACATTTTTAACTTTTGTCTTCCAACTACCATCAACAAGTGCCCAATAATTTTTTTCCATGGTTTTTTCTCTAAGTTGCGCATGCAATCCTTTAAGTACGGAACGTTTTTTAGAGATTAATAAACAACCAGAAGTATCCCGATCCAATCTATGAACAAGCTCTAATGCACGCTCTTCAGGGCGCAAACTTCTCATTGCTTCAATAAGGCCATAACTTAAACCACTACCACCATGCACAGCCATACCTGATGGTTTATTAATAACAATCAGGTATTTATCTTCATAAACGATGGCTGTTTCTAAGCTTGTAATTTTATCTAAATTTTTTGGTACAAATTCCTCTCTTTCGGCAATTCTAACAGGTGGAATACGCACATAATCATTTATTTGCAGTTTATATAAAGGTTTTACACGCTTTTTATTTACACGAACTTCGCCTTTGCGCAATATTTTATATATTGCACTTTTTGGCATACCTTTTAACTTAGTTAAAAGAAAATTATCAATTCTTTGACCATCATGGTCTTCTGTAATCGTTACAAAAGTAACCTTGCTTCCTGTTTTTTCTGACGGTTCTGTTTTTTCAGACATTGTATAATCACTGATTTGAGTAATAATTTAGTTGCTAACAGACTAACAATAATGGGATAATCCCAAAGTAAATTGCCTGTAAAGCAGGAATTTTGGTGCTTTTTTGCCAAAGCAGATACTGTGCTGCACACTCCGGATAAGTGATCATACAGATTCAATCTCTGTTTTCCAAAAGATTTTATAGATATCTGGTTGTCATGTGCCTTTAAATTGCGTTGATGCGAGTAATATATCAACAAGAGATTTAACGCAGCTGTTGCAAAAAGCGAATGTAATGAATATGTCATCTACGCTCAAGAGATCATATCGTTCAGCAGTGAGACCCTAAAAACCGAAAAATAAAATTCAGGTTTAGGGTGAAATAAGAGTAATTCTTAGGTTAGCCCAATCGTGAGATTGCATTATAAGCGAAAGAAAAAAGACTGAACGGATATTGATAAGCTCAGATCAGCGAGAGACTTTAAATAATAAAATAGAGTAACAATATGAAACGTATGCTAATCAATGCTACGCAGCAAGAAGAAATGCGCGTAGTACTGGTTGACGGCCAACAACTTTACGATTTAGATATCGAAAGCCCTGGTCACGAACAGAAAAAAGCCAATATATATAAAGGTAAGATCACACGTGTTGAACCAAGTTTAGAAGCTGCATTCGTAGATTACGGTGCAAACAGACATGGATTTTTACCCCTAAAAGAGATTGCAAGGACTTATTTTCCTAAAGGATATACTTTCAAAGGTCGCCCAAACATTAAAGAGGTGATCAAAGAAGGACAGGAAGTTATCGTTCAAGTTGATAAAGAAGAACGTGGTCAAAAAGGGGCTGCGTTAACAACCTTTATTAGTGTTGCAGGTAGCTATTTAGTACTAATGCCGAATAACCCACGAGCTGGCGGCATTTCCCGTCGTATTGAAGGTGATGAGCGTACTGAATTAAAAGAAAGTTTAAGTCGTTTAGTATTACCTAAAGGTATGGGACTTATCGTTCGAACTGCGGGTGTTGGTAAATCATTTGAAGAATTGAATCACGATTTAAATTCTTTAATTTTGCACTGGGAAGCAATTCAAACGGCTTCTGAAACAGGTCCTGCACCATTTTTAATTCACCAAGAAAGTAATGTCATATTTCGCGCTATCCGTGATTACTTACGCCGTGATATTGGCGAAATAATCATAGATAAGAAGTCAGTATTCGAAGAAGCAAAATCTCATATTGAACGCTTCCGCCCTGATTTTATGAGTCGTGTGAAATTATACCAAGGTGAAATTCCTCTTTTCACACATTATCAAGTTGAAAGTCAAATTGAATCAGCTTTTCAACGTGAGGTAAGATTACCATCAGGTGGTTCAATTGTAATTGATCCTACTGAAGCATTAACTTCTATTGATATTAACTCATCTAAGGCAACTAAAGGTAGTGATATTGAAGAAACTGCTTTAAATACAAACTTAGAAGCTGCAGACGAAATTGCACGTCAACTAAGACTTCGCGACTTAGGTGGTTTAATCGTAATTGATTTCATAGATATGACACCTCCACGTCATCAACGTGAAGTTGAAAATCGTTTAAAAGATGCAGTACGCCCAGACCGTGCTCGTGTTCAAGTAGGTAAAATATCACGTTTTGGTTTACTTGAAATGTCACGACAGCGCCTAAGACCTTCTTTAGGTGAAGCCAGTCAGCATGTATGTCCTCGTTGTAATGGTCAAGGAACGGTTCGTTCAAATGAATCTTTAGCGCTATCAATACTACGTTTGATTGAAGAAGAATCATTAAAAGATAATACAGCTCAAGTAAATGCACTTGTTCCAGTTGCTGTTGCAGCTTATTTGTTAAATGAAAAACGTCGAAGTGTACGTGCGATTGAAAAACATCACAATTGTGAAGTTATCATCATTCCAAATCAACATATGGAAACACCACAATTTGAAGTACAACGCTTAACAAGTGACAACAGCATAGAAACGGTTAGCTTTAATCAAATTCAAGCGCCTAAAAAGACTGCGCCTGAGTTTAATAAGACTAAAACAACGGTAAAAGAGCAACCTGCATTACAAAATGTAGTCATTTCAAAAGAAAAAACGCCTTTACAACCTACTACTGCACCGACGCCTGCTAAACCTGGTTTATTTACTAAACTGAGTACCTGGATTAAAGCTTTATTTGCTCCTGAGTCTGAAGTTAAAGAACCTGATGTTGTGGTTGAAACTAAGCCACGCAATAAACGTCAATACGAAAATAAACGCCGTAACCCGCGTAACCGTAATCAACGTCAAAGGCAAGATGAAGAAAACGTTAAATCATCTACTGAAAGTAAGCATGTAAACCGTGATAAAAACGATTCTACTGAAAATAGCGACAATAAGAATAAACGTCGTAATAATCAAAATAATCGTAAACCTGCAGCTGCTAATAATGAACATGTAAAAGCAGAACCAAAAGAGCAACGTGTAAAAGAGCGTCGTCAGCGCCGTAATACACGCAAAAAAGTACGTGTACAACAAGAAAAAATTGAAGTAGCAAACAATACCACTACTGAAGTTAAAACTGTTGATGTAAGTGTTAAAGTAGATGCACCTAAAGTTGAAGCAACTAAAATACAAGCTCCTGCTATTGAAACAGATAAAGTTGAAACTAAAGATATTAAGGTAAGTCAAAAACCAGTTTCTGCTAATATTAAAGCTAACGAAATGGAAAAATCTGAGCACGTGGATTCGGTTCAATCCATAGAGACTGATGTAATTAATAACACTGCTGATGAAGAAAAAGAGCCCAAAACTCGTTCTCGCCGTTCTCCTCGTCACTTAAGAGCAGCTGGTCAACGCCGCCGTAAACCGCAAGAGCAAGGCGAAAATACGATAGAGCTTGAAACTACGGAGGCACCTGCATTTGTTCCCGTTGCAGATCAAGCTATGGCTGAGCAAAGTATTGAAATTAAGATTGCAGAAGCATCTGTTGTTGAAACACCTGTTGCAGAAATGAAAACTGAATCAGCTGTTGTT
>NZ_NQMR01000064.1 GCF_002276045.1 Pseudoalteromonas sp. NBT06-2
CACCTTCATTGATCACAGGTATAAATGAATGAACTCAATATCGATAGACATAAACAACGAGCGAATAAGTTTTTTAATTTTACTCGATTGCTTATCAATAAATTGCCATTCATATTGCCGGCCATCAAAGTCATTATTATTTAAATGATCACTTAATAATTTAATGCTATCGGCAGGGATGAGTTTAAAGGCTTTTTTGCGAACATCACCAAAACTCAAATCATCATCCATATCAGTATCGATAAAATACTTTAATAAGCTACCAGCGGATTTTAATTTGGTTCTAACAACATTCACATCTTCAACAATGCACTGCTTTGCATAGCCCTTAGCTGACTCGGTTAATTTTCTCACCAAGTAAATAAAGGCAGAAACTAAATTGTCATTGGTTTCGCGGTACCTAAAAAATAAATAACAAACAAGATATAAAATGGTTTGGCTATCAGTGTGTCTTCTGAGCTTATAAACAGACTTGTGTTTAACTAGCGAAGCGTAGTACTCAAGGTTCTTAGGAGATAATTCTAGTTCAGCAATAAGCACTTTAATTTCAGGGTAAAGAGAGCGTATGATTTTATGTGTCTTCAGCTCTTGTGTTATTTGACTGGCCGAAAAGTCTTTAGACATCTTCTTCAACTTAGCTAGATCAGTGAAGGTATTATTTGATCCAAGTAATTTAAGTAATGTTGCCCGTGTATCTAACGATAAACAGTCATGGAGGACTTTTTCAATACGATTACGCTCATTTGTTAATACTACTGATATTGTGTCTTGTAGAGTTGTGTAACCAGCTAATGCGATCCTGTTTTGTCCAAAATAGGCTATGCATTCATCAAACACATACCTCGGCTCCAGATTAATTTTCACAACATCATTTAGTCTTTCAATTAGTGGTGCTTTGTTTAGTTTGCTTTGGTAAATTGAAAAACCGACATGTTTAATTAATTTTTTAACCAACTTTGTTTTTGTTGTTCGCGATAAGTCGGCCAATACCATATCTTTGCCATTGAAATGTTTACTCCGGACATAATCAAGATCAGCCACAACATCGTTAAACGAAAAGTTAAAGATAATAGGACGTGATCTGAAGTAACCTAATAGCAGAATAAAATATACTCGGGTTTCTAATCGCCTTAGCTCATTAACGAGTTTTTGGGTTTCACTATCCAATGAAAAATAGTCTTCCCTGTCAGTTCGACTAAAGTTTGGTAAAGCATAAAGCTCATTAATTTCAGACGATGTGAGTATTTGAATACGTTTAGTGGTTGGACTAGTGATGATGTTTGACCTTTATAGTTATTTTTCATCATCATAACTTATGAATGGTCAAAAAATAACCTTGAGGTTCATTTCGAGGGAATGGGCGCAAAACCCCTATTTAGCATTACATGTCACGATTGGAAATAAGAAAACATAAAAAAACCAGCCTAATTTAGACTGGTCAATATTACAAATATTATGTAATCAATGGGAAAACATTCAACTCTCAAGGATAGGCGTTAACTACACAAAGGAATTAATCAGCGCCTGTTAAAGTAGACTAAGTTTTTTAGATTAAGTTCAAAATTATTAGAATAATATTTAAAAAATCAGTTATTATAAATAGTCAAATCAATGAAACCTTACAATTAGGCAATCACGTTTTAATAACTGAGTTTATCTGCTGCAATAAACAATCGTTAGGGATTAAATATTATCGGAGCCCTTCACCTAAATTTTATTAAAATCCTACGTATGATTATCAGCTAATAAATTTAACATTTGATCTTCCGTTTGGGTATTAAATTTACCACCTTTAGCATCAAAGAAACTATCAGCTAGCGCTGCTTTGTCTTGCTGCATTTGAAATACTCTTTCTTCAATTGAGTTTTGACAAATTAATTTATATACAAAAACAGGTTTTAACTGCCCAATTCTATGGGCTCTATCTGTTGCCTGTCGTTCCACAGCAGGATTCCACCATGGGTCATAATGAATGACAGTATCAGCTTTTGTTAAATTAAGTCCTGTGCCACCTGCTTTAAGACTGATTAAGAAAATTGAGTTATCTCCATTTTGAAAACTATTTACAGCTTCATCTCTATCCTTAGTTTTACCAGTCAAAATACTATATTGAATATCTAACTCAGTGAGTTCACGCTCTATAATTGAAAGCATACTTGTAAATTGACTAAAGATGATAATTTTTCTGCCTTTAGCTAACATTAAAGGTATGTTTTCACATAACCAAGATAATTTTGCACTATCTGCTTTATTATTACTAGATATTATCTCTTCGGTTTTAAGATCCTCCACTCCATTGACTAATCTAGGATCACAACATGTTTGACGTAATCTAAGAAGGGCTTCAAGAAATGCAAATCGGCTTTTATCTGCGCCTTGTTCTTTAAAAAGTTCCTTAATTTTTTGCTCCATATTGGCACGAATACCTTGATATACCATTTGTTGTTTAGGTGCTAATTCAATCATACGCACAAGTTCAGTTTTAGCAGGTAACTCTGTAAGTACTTGCTCTTTAGTACGACGTAAAACAAATGGTAAAACTAAGTTCTTTAATTGTTCAGCCCTGTGTTCATTGTGCTCTTTTTCAATAGGAACTTGGTAATAAGACTTAAACTGAACCATAGAACCAATAAGACCAGGCATCGCAAAATCTAATAAAGATTTAAGTTCTTTAAGGTTATTTTCAACAGGAGTACCGGTTAAACATAAGTTAAAATCACTATTAAGTGCTTTTACAGCCCTAGAAATCTTAGCTTGATTATTTTTTATGGTTTGTGCTTCATCTAATATTACATGACTGAAATGTAATTCATCATAAACAGCATTATCGCGGGTAATTAAAGGGTAGGTAGTGATAACACAGTCAGCGCTACTAATCTGACTAAATATACTTTTACGATTTGAACCATGACTGACCAGTACATTTAAATCAGGCGCAAAGCGATTTATTTCTTTAACCCAGTTTGAGACTAAACTTGTAGGACAAATAATAAGGGCGGGAGATTTAAGCCCAGACAGTTCTTTTTGAAATAATAAAAATGCAATTGTTTGCAGTGTTTTACCTAAGCCCATATCATCGGCTAATATACCGCCTAACTGATGTTTTTTAAGAAACAGAAGCCAATTGACAGCTTGTTTTTGATAGTCCCTTAGAGTTGCATTAAGTCCTTTTGGCACAATGAGAGTATCATGTAAATCAGGATTTGATACTTGAGTAATGAGTTCTAATAAAGCCTTGTCTGCACAATCAATCTGATTTTCATCAAAATCAGAGAAGGATGAAGCATATGATAATGGTAAAATTAACCTCTTCGGGACAGTTTTATTTGCATAAAATTGAGAAAGTAAATCAAAAATACAACTTAAATCGGGTTTATCCACTGCCAACCATGTATCTTGATACTTGTAATAATTGAATAAATGGGACTTGTTATTGCACAGTGCAGCAAGTGATAACAAATCACTTAGGTAAACGGTTTTGTCAGCAATTTCAAAGTAAGGCGCTACAGATAGTTTATTAACACGACTTCGTGTCATCGATAAAATAAGTGGCGTTAATATAATATCAGGGTCTTTATACGCTTTAGTATTTATAACCCAAGATTCATCAGACAGTTGCTTACATACTTCATTAACAAACCAATGATGCTGTGGAGTTGATTCATCTGATGTATTAAAAGTGAGATAACACGCTTTGGGAATAGGACCTTTACTTAAAATTAATCCACAGTTTTGTAAACGATTTAAACAAGTATCTTCAAAAGCAGTTTTAATTTGAGCATCTTGCTGTTCATCTAGATTTAATTCATGTATTTTTTTGCCATATGCGAACTGTAGATGAAACAAACAACGGTCATCCTGTTTAACTAGCGTTAAACGAGGCACAACATCTTCATTGGTTAAAACTTGTAATTCTGACTTTTGAATTAACGCTGAACCAAAAATTCGATTGAACTGTTGATTTACGTGCTCAAACATTTCTTCAGCAACAGGGGGGATAGTAAATAAATGAGAAACTTCCGCAGCAGTTAATGGTGTTTCAAGTTCGCCTACTTCAAAGTTATTTACGTCAATATAATAAGGTGGCGTTGTATTAAAGACTTGCCAAGAATCGCACTGAGGTAATGTTAAATTAAGTTCATGAATTGAATCTTTTTCACTCCAAGAAACATCCAACGGCCTTTGTGCTGATAAGCGAATAGCTTGCCTTGAATTTTGCCAAAAACAACGTCCTGTAGCCACCATTTGAACTAAAGCCATTACTCCCCATCGACTCTCAAGCACTAATTGACCAAATGAATTTTGAGAACGGATCCAACTTAATAATCTAAAATCACTTTCATTTATATGTTCAGGTGTTACTAGACTATTCAATTGTTGTTTAGTAAGAGGTCTTCCTTGTGAGTAACGTCCATTAGATATGGGAGAAGATTGTTTAGGAACAAGAGCAAGCCTATTGTCATGCTTTTCCAAGACAAATAATATGACATCTTTTTTTGCTATTTGGCGCTGTTTTTTTAATTTTTCAAGCTGGTTAAACCAATCATGTAGTAAGTAATGCTTACCAAACAATCCAGAATGCTGCGTTTTTAATTTAAGCAGCGCAGCACCAATATGATGACATTTTTTACCAATTTTACAGGAACATAAAGCTGAGATAGATAAGTCGGTTTGTGATTTTTTAATCTGAATATGTTGATGAAATATATCACCTGATTCACTATAAACTTCAGCACTAACCTGAGTGAATTTTTCATCACTTTCAACCCAGTTAACAAGATCTTTAGTTAAGCATTGTTTCGACTTTTCAAATACAGTAGGTTTAAAATATCTTTTTAAAAAGCCCTCAGTTATAGGAAAAGCAACTTCCTGCTCCTTTTTAATTTCATCGAATAAAGCAATAAGATCTGTTTTAGTTAAGCCTTTGGACATCAGTAACCAGTAAAAAATCAAAGATTGTTCCAGTATAGAGCTTATGAGATCTAAGCTAAAGGATTAAATTTGTCTAAAACAAAAAAAATTATCAGATCAATATTTTACTAAGGGTAATTAAATTTATATATTACCGTAAAGGGGGTTTACACTTCAAATGTAATAACAACATAACTACAACTAACAAACAAGTTACACACAAGTTATAAACGTAATCGAAAAAATACAGAACAAATTTTTACTAAGACAGACTGTAAAGGGCTTTAAAGCGAAATATATTGTAAAGTTAACCTATATAAAGGGGTCATAAGTTAGTAAAAAAATGATCTCAAGTGTCAATTATAAAAAAGAGATCAAATTTATACCAACAAGTTAAGGTGTATAGATCAATATTTTACTAATTAAAATGCGTCAATAATTTAGATAATTGTTCAAACCTTTTATCAGTCATCACGTTGTTATCTATTTTAATAACTAAATCTCCTGTTTTAGCATTACGGTGCGCATTGATGTACTTATTTTTAAAGTCAAGGAATTCACGTTTTGTTTGAGATTCTATTTGTGTTTCAGTCAGTTTCTTTGTAATTGATGCTGATGTTTTATCGTCAGTATCTAAAATATGATCTGCTAGATTATTTTCAAGATCATTAACACGGGATAAAAAACTATCTTGATCTATATCTATTGCAAACATCAGTTTTTTAGCTACTTCACGGCCAACGTGATTAGCTGTAGGGTATAAAGCGAGGACTTTACTTGGTATTTTAGTAAAAGCCTTTAATGAGTCTGCTATAGCAGTATGAGATACACCTTCAACTAAAGCTATTTCTCTATATGAGCCTTTTTTACCTTGGCTTATTAAATCTAAACGAGTTTCATTATATGCTTTACCTAATTCCCATAAGCTAGGTGCAATATATTGATCTGAGGAGACAGCAAGGATTTTGGCATCTTTATCGGTAAAATCAGCAGAAGTTAGTATAATATAATCAGCGTTACTTAATAAACATGCTTTTCGACGTCTAGAGCCTGAAAGAACATATTCTATCCCGTCTTTTTGCCAACTCAAAGCAGGGTGTTGATTTCTGCCGTCAGCACTAATGGCTGGCAATATGTCGGCAACAGAGGCTTTTGATAATAGTGATTGCTCCCTTCTGTTTTTTCCGTAAACTTGTGTGCATGATTCAATTTCATCTGATGCTATGATCTTACAACTCAGTCTAATTGTACGATTTGGATCAGAAGGAGCAGGCATAGTAATTTCATCACCAACAGCTGCATTTTCTAAAAGTTGATCTAAACTACTTGCTTCAACTGCTAAAGCAAAAGGGTCTATTCGAGTGTCATTTTTGCGTTTTTTAGCCATTATTTAAACCTTTTTAAGCACTTTCTAACTGGCATTGAGTTGATGCCCAATTTGATCTGATTAACATCTCTAATTCATCTACAACATCTTTTATATTTTCTTGAGATTTTATTAAAGATTCTCTACTTGCAAGACTATCAGATGTTTTTTGATCAAAAATAGTATTAAAAGAAGATGAACTAGCTGTAATTGCAGAGCTGTGATTGATAGGGTAGCTCATTACTTGTCTACCAAAAGCACTTCTAATATCTTTTACGATATCGCGTTGAGAATGATTGCCTTTAACGTAATTTGTAACAACAAACTGCATAAAATCCCATCCTTCATGCCCTAAAGCAGCAACAGTATGGTAAATTTCAGCTAAACGTTTTAGAAACTTATTATTTGCATCAAAATCTACAGCTTCAGGATGAACTGGAATTAACATCGCTGTAGATGCCATTAAAGCATTATAAAACATAAAGTTAAGTGATGGTGCAGTATCTACTAAAATGATATCAAATTCATCTGCAACAGGCTTTATTACTTTTTCTAATAATTTATGATAATGACGGTTTTCAGCATATTTATGATTTTCATTTAGTTGTGTTGCAGTTTCATGTTCAAAATAAAAGTCATCCATACCTGATGGTAATACACGAATATTAGGAATATGAGTTGGTAAAAAAGCACCAGATACAACATCTATTAGAGTTTCATTTTTTTCAAATTCAACGCAATCACGCATCAAATCACCTACAGTAATAGGATCTGGTTCTGATGGAGGGAAGAAGCTTGAAGAAGAACCTTGAGGATCTAAGTCAATGATACCTATTCGATATCGTTTAATATTAGTTGTTGCTAAAGCAGCTGCAATATTTACTAAACTTGTTGTTTTACCACAACCTCCTTTTAAAGAATTTACAATAATAACTTGTAGCTTGTCACTTGATTTTCGATTCTGTGCCTTTATCCCAAGAACTTCAGCCATATCATGAATATTAGCTAATGTATAAGCATAATGCCCATTTGCACCACGACGGATATCAAGATTGTTAAAATCACCTTGATCATGACGACGTTTTAAAGTGCGATTATTACATCCTAATAAATCAGCCGCTGCTTTTTGAGTATATGTTCTGAGTTCTTTTTCTTCAGTTTTTAAATGGGCACGGTAGTGTTGTATTCGTCCTTCTAATGAGTCTTCTGCAACTGTGGCTGTTGCTTTTAGCAATTTATATGTATCAAGCGCACTTTTACTTATTGTCATTATAATATCCTTAAAGGTGAATAAGCATTATAATGTCGCTTACTATTGAAGTAAATACTTTTATAGATAGACATCGATTAAAAATAAAAACATTTAATTATTGTATATAAATTAAAGTATAATAAATAAGATTAAAATTGGTTAATAATTAAGGTATAAAAGACTAGGGCTCGATTTATATAAGGTAAGATATTGTAATAATTGATTTTTTTAAAAAAAGTCAGATCATTATTTAACTTGGTAAAGATCAGTCCTTTAACTACTTACAGATCAATAAAATACTAAGTGAAATTTAAAATTTCGATTTATACACAGCTTTATCAGGTTTTTATTCACAGAGTATGCGATGAGATCAATATTTTACTATGTATTTTTAACTATTTATCCACGGAATCAAAAAAATTAGTAATAAAATGTAAGTAAAGATCTGATCTTTACTTAATAAAGATCAGATCTTTACTAATTAGAACTTAAGTTATTAACAACAATAGATGTTCGTTGTGCTGAGATCACAATTTTACTAAGTTAATGTGTATTTTAGATAGTACCAATTAAAATTTGTATAAAAAACAACCAAAACAAGAATGGTATAAAATTTTAAGTTAGTAAAAAAATGATTTATAACTTTTTCTTAGTAAAATTGTGATCTATAAATTATTTAAACTTGGCTAAGTTAGTAAAAAACTGATCTCAAGAAAAAATATTATATGGATCAATTTTATACTAACTTAAAAGATTAACATTAGTGTAAATATATGTTGTTATTAGCTGTCTAATAAAAAGAATGGTAAAAAAAATGAAACCAAAGGTAAACATCTCCGTTGAAAATCTTCCAGATTCTCTAAGAGGTCAGATTCAAGGAGTAGAAAGTGCAAGAGATAATGAAAGTCTCGCTTTGTTTACTGACAATAAAGATGTTCGGGTTTCAGTTGATAATACCATGTATCAAGATTTACGTTCCTACTCGAATACTTTTAACCACTATGATTTATGGGGTAGATTTGTCAGATCTGGACATAAGAAAGTCCTCCTTGAAGATGCCCCTAAAAGAACGATTATTACGCGTAAAATATCTGAAAAAGTTGATGGTATTCAATATACAGGCGAAATAAAAATAACGCCAGCTGTCGTAAGTACTAGACGAAATGGTGAAGATGTTGAGTATTTAGTTTGGCCGTCCGATAGAGAAGAAAAAGTAGAAAGGGCATTAATACGATTAGCTTCTAAAGGAAAAATAGTTAAAATAAATTTTAAATCTGGAATACAATATGCGGTTGTATTTTCTATGAATGAATTAGCTCAAGAGTTAAAGTCTGTTGGTCAATCAATGCCGTTTCCTCAAATTAAAGAAGCGCTTGAAGCACTTCAAGGATCAAAATTATCATTTAAATACTCAGCAAATGATACAAAAAATACGGACATTGATGATTCTTTTTACGAATCTAACATGAATTTTTTATCCTCATTACATTTTAGTGGTAAAAAAGGACAGGGTGGAAACATCAAATGTGTTGCCTGTTTGAATGCTTTTGTACATAACATGATTGATAACTTAGAATATAAAGGTTATTACTTTAATCGTGCACAAGAACAAAAAAGAGGATTATCACGTTGGATGATGCTTCGATTATATCATTTATGGCGATATGCTGCTCCAGGTAAAACACATCATTTTAGATTACTATCTATTATGGAAAAATATGGTTCTATATATTCCACTGATAATCTTAGTGAAAATAAATTAAAAGCACTACGTCGTGATATGACGACTACAATGAAAGATTTAATAACAAACGGTGCTATTTCTGATTATAGTATTTCAAATGTTAAAGATGATAAAACGGGTAAAATAATTGATTACACTTATGAACTTCACCCTACAAATGAATTTTGTGAAGAAATATTAACCTTGAACAAACAAAATAAACGGATTGAAATTCAAGGTGGTAAAAGAATATTAGAACCAACACTTACTATCGATGAAGATAATATAGATCAATTTGTAGTATAAAAATAAGCTTTAGTAAAAAAGCCAAACATTTATGTTTGGCTTTTTTATTTTTTTTCTAAATAGAGCCTATCTATTAAATAATGATTTTCTTTTTTTCTTGGATGCTTATTTGGCTTTGCATAATTTTTTAAAACACCATATTTAACATCATCATTTGGGTTGATTAGTATAAAAGGCAATGCAGCACTAACATGATATCTATTTTTTGCATCATATCTAATATTTACCTGTGGACTGACTCTAGTTGGCCTTCTTATTCTTAATTTATCGTTATCTTTTAAACTTAAAACATTTAACTTTTCTTTATGTATTAGTTCTTGCCAGCTTTGAGAATCTATTTTGTTCGAACAACCAAATA
Source organism: Pseudoalteromonas sp. NBT06-2 (assembly GCF_002276045.1). Taxonomy (GTDB): domain Bacteria; phylum Pseudomonadota; class Gammaproteobacteria; order Enterobacterales; family Alteromonadaceae; genus Pseudoalteromonas. The sequence continues at coordinate 9,917 of NZ_NQMR01000064.1, forward strand.
TTTGAGAGTTATCAAGCATTTTTAAAGCATCGAATTTTGATAACAATTTGATAGAGTGTTTATTCATCCATGAAAATCTAATGGAATAAGGTGATAGGTTTTCAAAATGAATATTTCTATACGCACACAGCGTGATTAAATTAGGAATGGCATTATGAACTATTTCAAATCTGCTATCATTATTTCCTAAACTTATAATCGTATTTTTAAATTTATTTTTTGCATCATTAATTTGTTTTATTCTAGTTATTAGTAAATCTGGGGTCGACGATTTTATTGCTATTATCCCGGGATGTCTTTTTATTACACGGCCGCTTAATTCACTTTTCTTGAAATAATCTTTAAATGAATCACAGCATTTTGAAAAAGCATCATTAAATGAAGTTTCTGTTACTAGGATTTGATCCGTTGACTTAGTTTCATCTGAAGATGATATATCAGGTAAATGATAGTAACTAGAATATATAAGCTCTTCTGATTTTAATTCCAGTATAAGTTGATCAATTATAACATTAATATTGTCAAATTGGCTTCTTATATCAAATTTTGCATTCATAGAAAGTTTCTTATTTTTAAATTATTACCTTTTAGTATTTTTTTCGTTAATTTATCTACTGACACGATGCGATAGTTAAATAAAAGGTATGATGTGTTCTTTATTTTATACTAATATTCACCAAATAACAGCAGGTTTAGTCTAATAGTTTATGGGCAAGTAATTAATGGTAGACTCAAAGGGTCAAAAAGGTCGACCTGACGCATTACCTAAATTGAATATAGGAATGTATAATTTTATATTTAGAACTTAAAAGGAGCGTATATTGATATATACAAATACTATAATATACATTAAATATTTAATTTTCCGTGATAAACACAATCAAAAAAATAACCAATGTATACAACTACATTTTATTTATGAGTCTATATAAACATGTTAGTTAATAATCGTAATATATATATAGCTTTATTTTGGCTTATATTAGTAACAACATTCGCTACTTATTATGGGGGGGTATCTTCTTCTAGCATAAATCCCTTTGCTCTAACTGAAATACAGTCAGTTATTATTTATGAGTTAAGACTACCTAAAATTTTTACAGCTATTTTAGTAGGCGCGTGCTTAACATTAAGTGGGCATTTGTTCCAAATACTTTTATCTAACCCATTAGCTGAACCTGGTCTTTTAGGTGTTTCAAGTTTTTCTTCTTTATTTATTATTCTCGGTGCTGCGTTATTTTCTTTTTTAAATATAAGGTATGATGTGTTCTTTTTGATATTGAGTGCCTCACTGGGGGCTTTTCTGGCAGTTACTATAATATTTCAATTAGCAAAGATTTTAGGACAATACTCAAGCTCGGCATTAATTTTAAGTGGGATCTCTCTAACGACTTTTATTTCAGCATTAACTAGTTGGCTTATATTTTATTCAGAAAATGATCAGTTAAGAACATTCAATTTATGGCTCTTAGGAAGTTTTGAGCATGTAACTTATGCACAGTTATTATTTATAAGTTTAGTAGCTTTAATTTGTATCGTTATTGCTATGTATAAAAGCAACGACTTAAACTTACTTTATTTAGGAGATCAAAATGCAAACTTATATGGCGTAAAAGTTAATAGATTAAGAAAGTACATGCTTATCATCGCCAGTGCTTTAGCTGCTTGCGCAGTTGCTTTAGGTGGCGTAATTGCATTTATTGGATTATTAGTACCACATGCAACAAGAATGAAATTTGGGCATGACAATAGGTTTATTTTACCAATATTAATTATTAATGGTGCAACGTGTATGATAATTATCGAATGGATTTCTAGAACTAGCATGTATTTACAGTTACCCCTAGGTCTCGTCACTGCAACCATAGGTGGTCCATTTTTCTTACTAATTCTTTTCAAACACTTTAAAAACCAGGGTTTGTAATGATTAAAATATCAAATGTTAGTTATAAAATTAGTAATGAATTTGAGTTAAAAGAATTAAATTTAACAATTAACCCCGGAGTGCATCATTTATTAGGCCCCAATGGTGCCGGTAAAACAAGTCTACTTAATTTAATAAGTGGTTTATGTGCTGTAGATAAAGGCAGTATATTAATTAAAGATTTAGAAGTTGACCCTTTAAACTTGAGAGCTTTGAGTAAAGTAAGAGCATACTTACTACAAAAACAAACTGCACATTTTGCACTTACAGTAAAAGCAATGCTCACAATCACCTTATCTTTAACCGATAAAGAGATCGATAAGTTATGTGAAAATAACATTATTATAAAAGGGTTAGATCTCAAACCCTTATTAAATAGAGTGATAACAGGCTTATCTGGGGGTGAAACACAAAGGGCACATTTAGCGAGAGTATTATTACATTGCGCTCAAGAAATAAACCCAGCCTCTTGTTTACTGTTAGATGAGCCTTTCACAGGTTTAGATGTTGCACATAAGCTATGGCTAAATCAATATTTATCCCTGTTAGGGGAATGCATCACCATTATAATAAGTCACCATGAGTTAAACTTGGCTTTAAATTTAGCCCAACCTTGTATAATTATAAATAAGGGGCGAATACACAGCATTTTAAGTGATAGTCGCGATATTGAAAGAACAACTTTACTTGACGTTTTTAACCTACCTGTAGCTGCATTAATTGAAACAAATGAAGGTATCCTGCAAATAATCGGTATTTAATCAAATTTCATCTTGAAATTTACCACAAGATAGGTAAATTCAGTGTATACATAAATATATGTATTAAATTTTAATATTGTTATACGGAATGAGGAAATAACAGTGAAATCTTGGAGTCCTAACAGTTGGAGAGAATCCCCAATTGTGCAACAACCGCAATACCCAGACCTTGCAGAATTAGCAAGTGTAGAAAGCCAAATAAATAGTGCACCACCTTTAGTTTTTGCAGAAGAAACGAGAAGTCTATATAAACAATTAGCTGAAGTATGTGAAGGTAAAGCCTTTTTATTACAAGGTGGAGATTGTGCAGAATCTTTTTCTGAATTTAATGCTGCAGGGATCCGTGATACCTTTAAAACATTATTGCAAATGGCTGTTGTTTTAACTTATGGAGGTAAATGCCCTGTAGTCAAAATCGCACGTATGGCTGGTCAATATGCAAAACCTCGTTCTGCTGATTTAGAGACAGTAAATGGCATAAATTTACCTTCTTATCGTGGTGATATTGTAAATGGTATTGATTTCACCGCAGAAGCTAGAATACCAGATCCTAAGCGTCTTTTAACTGCATACCATCAAAGTGCAGCGACATTAAATTTGTTACGTGCATTTGCTCAGGGAGGGTTAGCTGATTTACATCAAGTAAATCGCTGGAATATGAGTTTTGTAGCAGCGAACCCACTTAAAGAAAAATATCAAATTCTAGCTGCTAAGATTCAAGAAGCTCTTGAATTTATGGAAGTTTGTGGCATAAATGCGAGTAATGCACCAAGCATAAAAGAAACAAGCCTTTATACTTCTCACGAAGCATTATTATTAGGTTACGAAGAAGCTTTAACGCGTAGAGATCACTTAACTGGTGATTGGTACGATTGCTCTGCTCACTTTGTTTGGATCGGTGAAAGAACAAGACAGTTAGATCACGCACACATAGAGTTCTTCCGTGGCATCAAAAATCCAATTGGTGTAAAAGTTGGTCCTGGAATGGATCCAGAAGATTTGATCCGCTTAATTGATGCTGTTAATCCTGATAATATTCCAGGTCGCTTAACATTAATTACAAGAATGGGCGCAGATGTACTTGCTGATAAGTTACCCGCATTAGTTCGTAAAGTTGAACAAGAAGGCCGTAAAGTTGTATGGACTTCTGATCCTATGCACGGCAATACTGAAAAAGCAAGTAATGGATATAAAACGCGTAGTTTCAATAATATTTTACGTGAAATAAGCCAATTCTTTGCAGTACATAATGCAGAAGGTTCATACCCAGGTGGTATACACTTAGAAATGACTGGTCAACACGTAACAGAATGCACAGGTGGTGCTTATGGCCTATCTGAACACGATTTGGCTCAGAGATATAAAACACAATGTGATCCTCGCCTAAATGCTGATCAAGTTTTAGAGTTAGGTTTCTTAGTTGCTGATTTACTAAAAGACGCAAGAAGTAATCGCTAACTAATTATAAAATATAATGCGGTAATCATCTCCCCATATATTCAACCCTGTATTAATTCGGTGTAACTGCCAGTTTTACAATATTATTACAGGGTTTTACAAATCAAATATATTACTATTCAAGACCTTTACCAATTTATTATTGGTATTGTATGTAGACAGTATTTTGCATTTATCACTTGATAAATAAATTCATCAGTTAGTTTATACGTTATTGAAAACTTCTTGACTATACAAGTTTTCCTGATTTTTAAAGTGAAATGCATAAAAATCAATACTTAAAAGACTAAACTATGTTGTAAAAATCACCTTAGAACCAAGATATATTTGCGATGAAAGCATTGCATTTTTTGGCCAAAATAGAATTGCTTTTGCTCGTTACGCAAGGTTTCAGCATATTATCTCATCTGTATTATCATATGAGCACTCAAACTCGTATTAAGTTTTGCTAAGTCAGAGTTTAGATAACAAATACTTTGATAGCCGTCAATATGAATTGTAATTTATCGATATACAATAGAGTAAAATTAAAAAGCTTATCCGCTCACTCTTCTTGTCTATTGATATCGAGCTCATTCATTTAAAATGATGAATTACGTGATGAGTATGAAGGCCATTTTTATTTTGACTTATTATATAACAATTATTCAGAAATACAGCCTAATACCATATCAACCGATGCTCACGGTACCCACAGTGTGAATGCTATTTTTGATTTAGTATTTATTGAATGAAGATAATGGCAACCATATACCCAAGTCACTTCAAGATGTGAGGTTCAGGACTGCTGAGCAATTCATGATCTAGGCGCATCTTTGCATTAATGGTTACTCCCTTAAAAAAATATGGACCGGCAATATGCTCCTGCATTGCTCTAGTACCTACATCCATGCAGGCAACAACGAGCATGATTTGCTCAGAAGTCCCTGTAAGGTTGATTTATAAATACTTTATGCAGCGTTATTGATTTTGAAAAGGGAATAACCATGTTCTTCAATCAATGCCTTGCCTAAAGCATTTCTAATTCCAACTGAATCCTGCATCTGAAGTGGTTTGGGTATATATATAATACGAGTATCAGTTGACATTACAAAAGATTTAATCAGGCATTGATACCAAGGAATAGTCGCCCCCTTGTCAAATCAATAACGCGGCATAAATTGTTATTAAATAACACCTTAGGTATTCCATAGACGCTTAATCTCTACGTTCCAACTTATTAAAAAGAAACAAACATTTCTACAAAGTTACGCCTTGATATTAAGTATCTATGAAACGCTGAATTATGCATCTTGAGGTAGCTTGGTTATAAAATTAAAGAAAAAACACTCAAGCTCTGAACAGAGGTGAAATTTACCATCAATTAGAGCGATCAATCACTTCAGTTAAAGGTAATAAGTTTGATGGTGGTAATGAATACTTAGTTTCAAAATGGAACAATTGTGTTCGGAACAGTAAAACAAGCTTCGACAATATGTTGTACATAAATTACGACATTGTTTTTAATAGATATTTTGCTATTTATTTAATTGATCTATATCATTAATTAAAAGCGATTTATAAATAGGTTTTGTAATAAATATGTTTAAATACATTTCAGTATTAATTATTTTTTTAACAAGTTTTTTTGGCAATACAACAAATTTAAAAGTAGGAGATCTTGCGCCTGATTTTAATTTACAGGCTACAACAGGTGACTATTACCGATTAAGTGATTATAAAAACAAAAAAGTCATTGTTTTAGCATGGTATCCAATGGCTAATACTCGAGGTTGTACAATAGAATGTCGTTCTTTAGTTCAAAAAGGTCATTTGATCCGAGAGTATAATGCCCGTTACTTTATGGCTTCTGTTGATCCTCTTGATGATAATCGTGATTTTGCAAAGAAAACCAAAGCAGATTTTCCAATGTTAAGTGATCCAACCAAAGAAACAGCAAAAGCATATGATGTTTTAAATTTATTTAAAGTAGCAAGTAGAATTACTTTCTATATTGGTTTAAACGGAAATATTATAAAAATAGACGAAGATATAAACCCTGAAACAGCTGCAGAAGATATTGCTAAAAATTTAAAATCCTTAAACATCACAAAAAGTACCATTGAATTAATTGACTAAAACTTAATAGCTTGATAAGTTTTAATATTAGACTATTTATTCTATTGAGATATTGATGAGTCCACATGATAAATTATACAAAGTACAAACAAACAACTGTAAAAACAATGCGCAATTAATAGATAGCTTTAACACTTTGAAATTAGACTTTGAAAAACAAGTTAATCCACATAAAGATATAAGAATTGAACAGCTTAAAGTATTAAAAACAAACCTTATAAAATTTAAGCCTGAACTTTTAAAAGCACTAGAAACAGATTATGGCCAACGAAGTAATTTTGACTCTGTACTCGCAGATATACTACCAACTGTTCAACATATTAAATATACCACCAAAAACTTAGCTAAATGGATGAAGCCTTCATACCGAAAAAGTGGGCTACTTTTAGCACCTTCTACAATAAAAGTACAATACCAACCTCTAGGTGTAGTTGGCATAATTGTTCCTTGGAATTTCCCCATATTTTTGAGCTTAGGTCCTATTGCAACTGCTCTGGCTGCTGGTAATAAAATAATGGTTAAGTTAAGTGAATTTACACCTCATACCAATCAAATAATCACACAGCTTCTCAAACCGCTGTCAGCCGATATAATTGTCATTGAAGGTGAAAGAGATGTCTCTCGCGAATTCTCATCCTTACCTTTTGACCATTTATTATTTACCGGATCAACAGAAATTGGCAAACAGGTAATGCGTGCAGCTTCAGATAATTTAACGCCGGTTACACTAGAGTTAGGTGGTAAGTCACCTGTCATTATTGATGATGAAATTGATATTAAAACAGCAGTTTCACGACTTCTAATTGGTAAATGTTTAAATGCAGGTCAAATCTGTGTTGCCCCTGATTATATTTTATTACCCAAAGAAAAAGTACAAGGATTTATTGATTGTTTTATTCAAGAATTTAATAAAGCCTATCCGGAGGGAATTAATGATGTAAATTTCAGCTCTATTATAAATAATAAACAGTTTTCAAGGTTAAATAGCTATTTAGAAGATGCTATTGATAAAGGCGCAACTGTATCAGCTGTCACTCAAACCTCAATTGACTCGAAAAAACATCGTCTCTTACCCCAATTAATAACAAATGTGACTGAAGATATGTTATTAATGAAAAATGAAATATTTGGTCCAATTTTACCGTTGATCGGCTATAAAAACTTCGAAGATGCAATTGATTACATAAATAAAAAAGATCGTCCTTTAGCTTTATATTTAATGAGTTTTAATAAAAAAACTCAGAAAAATGTACTTGAAAATACTCACAGCGGAGGAGTGTGCATTAATGATACTTTAATGCACGTATCTGCTGATGATGCTCCTTTTGGCGGCATAGGGCCATCAGGTATGGGGCAATATCATGGAAAAGAAGGTTTTTTGACTTTTTCTAAAGCTAAAACAGTATTAAAAAGTTATCGATTTAGCCCTAGAAGTTTATGCTTAAATCATTATAAAAAGATGATGCAAAGAGTACTTGAAAAAATATTTATAAATTAACCTGACTTAGATTAAATCCGTCTCCCACCATTATACTTGCCTTCTTTTATCTTGTAATACATAGAAGAAGCTTTATCTTTTGCTAATTTAATTTGACTAGGTGATAGTTTCTTTTCATCTAGCATTCTACTTTGGCTTGCTTGTTTATTACCATTATACTCTGCTATGGAATTCCATATATAAGACATTTCAATGCTTTTATTCACTCCAAGACCTTCAAAATACATCAATGCGAGATTAAATTGCGCTAAAGTATAATTCTGTGCCGCTGATTTAATATACCACTTCACGGCTGTATGATAATTTTTGCGAGTGCCTTCACCGTTAGTATACATAACACCTAAGTTATACTGGGCCACAGACATACCTTTTTCAGCTGCAAGTGTGAATAAATCTAAGGACTTAGTTAGGTTGGCTTTAACCCCATTGCCATCTTTATAAATCACAGCTAATGCGAAAGTCGCATCAGTAAAATCTCTTGCCGACGCATCTTGGTATAACTGAATCGCTTTTTGTTGATCTTTAGGAACGCCTAAACCACGTGAATATAATTCGGCTAAATGGTACATGCCAGGGGCATAATCATGTTCAACTAAGTATTGAAACTCACTAAGGGCGGTTTCAAAATCACCACTATTTGCAGCATTGATACCTTTTTGTAAATCAGCAAATACCGGAACGGATAAAAAAGCTACTGCTAATATCGTGTACTTCAATTGTCTGAATATCATATTGTTAGCCACATAAATTTAACTCGGTGTATTGATTCTAGCTTGCATAAATCATCAAATCCAGTTTTATTTATTTGTTAAAAATATAGTTTCCTGGATACTAATATTTACCTGATGTTTAATTGTCTACTGCACTTTTATTACTGAGATTAAACTTCTGTGGAAGCCATGCATTTGTACCAGTCATAGCAATATGATTTAAGTTATGTTTTAGTACTTTTATACCTATATTTCGAGAAGTTTCAGGCCTACTAATTAGATAGCCTTGAACACATTGAATACCCAGTTTACGTACCAATTCAAATTGTTCCATTTTTTCAACGCCTTCTGCAACTAATTTTAAATTAAGTTTTTTTCCTAATTCACTAATAGATTCTAAAATTTTATTATATTTAGTTTTTTCATTTGCCTGATCTATAAATAATTTATCAATTTTAATAATATCTACTGGTAAATCAGCTAATGTGCTTAATGAACTAAAACCCGTACCAAAGTCATCAATGGCAATTTGAACTCCTTCTTTTCGGAGCAATTCTAGTTGCTCAATGGTTTTATTTGTAGCTTCTATAAAGCAAGACTCTGTAATTTCTAAAAGCAAAGCATAGGGAGGTAGTCCCGTTTGTTCTAGTATATCCATCACCCAAGGGTGCAGATCCTTGTGTTTTAGTTGAACTCCTGAAATATTAACGGAGATTTTCACTTTTTTCATGCCAGCATTAAACCAAGCAGCCATTTCCCTACATGCCTCATGCATTATCCAATCACCTAACGGTAGGATAAAATTAGAATCTTCAGCAATAGGAATAAATTCACATGGCGTTATTTCACCTTCGACAGGATGGTTCCATCTAACTAATGCCTCAAAATAAAGGATACTACAATTCTGAACATTGACAATTGGCTGAAATGATAATTTAAAGTTTTGGTTTGCTAGTGCTAACCTCATTTCTTCAAGTAAATAATGGTGTCTACGCATTTTATTACCCATTTCAGGAGAGTAAATTCTAAATATACCTCGTCCATCTGTTTTAGCACGATACATAGCGACATCAGCCATTTGTAGTAAGGCATGCGCATTTACAGCGCTATCAGGATATACTGCAATACCAATACTAGCCCCAATTTTTATGATTTTATTTCCTAATACAAAGTCTCGTTCTATCTCTTGAATGACATGTTGTGCGACTTCGACTGTTTTAGAGAGATCATCAACATTTTCTATAAAGATGGAAAATTCATCTCCTCCCAAACGTGACAAGTTTTTTTCAAGTGATGTGGCTGAATCCAACGAGCTTAATGATTGGTTTCTAACTGTTGTTGATAACCTTTCAGCCACTTGTATTAAAATTTCATCACCAAAGCTATGCCCAAATGAATCATTAACCTGTTTAAATCCGTCCAAATCAATAAATAGAAGACATTTTTTCATATTTTGCTTTTCAGCTTTTTCTAGTTGTTCTCCTAAATGTTTTAAATAGGCATGTCTATCAGATAACCCTGTCAACTTATCTTGGAAAATGTTGATTGAAGATTCGTTTTGAAATTTATTTGCTTTATCAATAATAATATCTAATGAAGAATTTAATTTTGACAGCGTTGTATGATTTGACTCTTCAATTACCGGAATATTAAAGGTTTGATTAAGCGAATTTAATTTTTTATTTATTTGTAAGAATAAAATATTGTTTTTTCTTCTATTTTTTAAGCTTAAATAAAGTTGTAATAAAAACATACTAAAAATTAAAAGTAAAAGTGGAAAATTAGTTAACAAGATAACTTTATTGAACATGGTATGCATAGGGACAGCATGATAAAAATCATTGTTTTTTTTCACTACAAAATATGTTTTTTTATTTTGAATAAAAATACTGTTATTTAAAAAAAGGGCAGACAATATAGGGTTCGTTACTTGCTGTGTTTCTTCTATTGATATTTGTTCAACACTCGAAGGAAATAAATCTTGATGTACCGCGAACATACCTTGAGTGAAAGATAAAATGAAAATGATATATACCAATAGCAGACTGAAACAAAAGACAAGCATTGATTTTAAAAATCCATGGGTATGATCTTTCACCTTACAGTCCTTTTAATTGTTTTAACTTCGAACAATTCGACATAAGTTCCTATAAAAACATAAAGTTGCAGTATATTTATTTGAAAACATTTAAAATATAGGCAAAGTATAGTGTATGAAAAGAATGGAAACAATTTTATATTAAATTTAAAACAATACATATAAAACTTTTTATACCGAATCTAATTTCATGTACTTATTACAACACGATAAAACAATAGATGTAGAAATAACGCACTGGAGTTAAGTTTGCTTTTGAGATTCTAATTTATTAGAAAAATATTTATCATAAACTAGTAAGGCTAAAGCAGAAATAACACCAATGATAGAAAACATATACCAAAAGTAGCCTGGTTTATTTAATGTTTTTGCAAAATATTCATAACCAACACCTGACAAAAGGCCACCAGCGAGAAAACCAAAAGCTGATGCCAAATATAAGTAACCTTGGTACATCGCAGATTTTTCTTTTGGCATTACCATAGCAATATATTCCATACTTTTTGGAGAGACTAACATTTCACCGATTGAAAATAATAGTACAGCAGCTACAACAGCAGTACCAGAAATTAATAAGGATGGTGCCACTGCAAGTAACAAATAACTCAAAGATAACAATAAAGTCCCACCAATTAATACATGAAATATTTTGAATTTAGCAGAAAATTTGCTAAAGAAAAGTTGTAAAATAACGATAGAACCAAAATTAATAGACGCGATAATTTCAGGTTTTACTTGCTGATACTTACTAATCCACTCATTACTAATTATATTTGCTTTATTTATATCTAAATAACTTTGATCTAAGTTCAATAGCTGAGATATTTCATTTGCTGGGATCATCACACTATAATTTGTGAGTTTGAAATAAACTTGCTGAATAATTTCAGGTGTTACGTTTTCAGTATGAGCTAGATTTAATTGTTGTATAAGTGGAACCAATTTTTCAACATTCGCCCCTGATATAAAATTTGACATAATAGGGTCTATAGAGTTGAAAAAAGTAATCAAATCGCTTGTATTTATATAGTCCCTTATAAAAATATTCAAAGAGACAAAAATTTGAATATATACAGCCCAAAATCCCGCTAAAATAAGTAAGTACAGAATAAAGGGCACATTTCCTAATTTAATTTTACTACTATACCAATTATAATTTTGCTTTTTCGATATTTTATCCCAAATGAAATTTATAAATAACCATAAAAAACAAATAATCCCAACATCTTTCCATTCCAACAGCCCCGTTCCTGGGATCAATAGTAAGATCATTATCGGAACTACCAATAAAGCTAATCGACCATTACCTAAAACATCTTGTACTTCTATTAAGATCTTTTTTATGGATTTATTATTTTTTGGTGAATCTGATTCTTTAGCGGGGTCTTTGAATAAAAATATAGCTGGTATAAAGTTAATTGCAATTGCTGCTGCAGCCATAGTAAAGGCTAGATCCCAACTTATCTCTCTTAGATATGCAACAGTCAAAGGGCCTAAAAAACCACCAATATTGACCATAGTATAAAATAATCCAAAACCTAGACTTCTATTTTCATCGGTTGTTTCTCGGCTTACAGTACCAACAATCAATGGTTTAAAAATTGCGGCACCAACAGCAAGTACCATATAAATAAGGAAAAATGTGCCGTAAGAATCTACTTGTCCTAATAAATAATAAGATGGAGTCATCAAAGCAAACGAAATTAGCAACATCCTCCTATAACCATATCTATCACCCAAAGCACCTGTTATGACAGGTAATAGATAAATAAAACTCATTACAACTGCTGATAATGTGCCCCGTTGTTGATCTGAAACCCCCAAACCACCAAGATCAGTTGGCGCTGTCATATATAGAGATAAAACACCAAAAATACCATACCATGCAAGTCGCTCAAAAATTTCCATTGTGTTAGCGACGTAGTAGTTATTACTAAAACCAAATATAGAATTAGTTTTACCTTTTACCTCAATGATACTATTTACATCTTTTACGATAATCTGTTCATCTGACACATTACTCTCCTAATTTACTCAACATGTAATGCCATGAGCAAGCCTAGTTAAAATTTAAAATCTATAAATGCATACAATATACACTCCAAACATCTATGAAGCGACTGTTTATTTATAGAGAAGTAAGTAGCTACTTGAAGATGTGGAATACAGCGTTTCATAGATTTTTAATATCAAGGCACAACTTTGTGCAAATAGGTTATTCCTTTTAAATAAGTTGTAACATAGAGATTAAGCGCCTAGTAAACGTATTAATAAATGGTTTAAAAATATTTATGCGCTTTATTGAGTTTTCTTAAAGAGACGACTAAGTATTTTCCAATTATCTATGCCTTGTGTAAAAATAAATATAGGAAAAGAAATTTATGTATCTGACTGTATTTAACGCGACATCAAATCCTATCAAAAGATAATCTTTGAATCGGCTATAAATTACTTTATCGCGATTAAGAAGATAATATCTTTTAAAAATGGTTATCTGATGATCAAGCTAGAGTTTTAAATTTAATTATTAAAAAAATAATTTAACCCTTTTTGTGGAATCGATCGTTTATATCTATAACACAATTTTCAAGGTTATGACTATGAACACCATTTTAATGAAGTCTATTTTACTCTCCAGTATTACATTATCAACTTTATTAGCTTGCAGTCCACAAACAAAAAATAGGTCAGAAAATGAAATTATAAACCCAAAAATTATTAAGAAGCAAAAATTATCAGTGCCAAAATCTGAAGTTATGGTGAAGAAGGCTGCCCCAGGTAATGCCTATAAACAAGCATACTCCCACCCAATTCATATAATCCGCCCAAACTTGTCAGACCAAGTCAATACAGAAAAATATAATAATAATCCTGAAAATGAGCTTCAACAGGCACATATTCAGCCTGTATCTACTTTTTCAGTTGATGTAGATACAGGAAGTTATACTAATAGTCGACGCATGTTAAACATGGGGAAACTTCCTCCGTCTAATGCAGTGCGGATCGAAGAGTTTATTAATTATTTTGATTATCAATATCAATCCCCTGCTAATATAAATACTCCTTTTAAAGTTTATACTGAAGTAGCGCCTGCTCCTTGGGACCACAATCGGCAATTATTAAAAATTGGCTTAAAAGGTTTCGAAATAGATAAATCATCTCTTAATGATGCAAATTTAGTTTTTTTACTTGATGTATCCGGTTCAATGAAAGCTGAAAATAAATTACCTTTATTAAAACGCAGTTTATTAATGTTATCTAAACAACTAGACCAAAACGATACAGTTTCAATTGTTGTTTATGCCGGTGCAGCAGGTGTTGTATTAGAACCGACCAAAGGGAATGAATACCATAAAATTTCGATGGCATTAGCAAAGTTACAAGCCGGTGGCTCTACAAATGGAGGCAGTGGCATAACATTGGCCTATCAACTTGCACAACAAAACTTCAAAAAAGAGGGGGTTAACCGCGTTATTTTAGCAACTGATGGTGATTTTAATGTAGGAACTAAATCAGTTGATGAACTAAAAGAATTAATCATAAAAAACAAGGAATCAGGTATTACCTTAACCACCTTAGGTTTTGGTCATGGAAATTATAATGATGCTTTAATGGAACAACTAGCAGATATTGGAAATGGTCACCACGCTTATATAGACAATATTAATGAAGCGAGAAAAGTATTAGTCGACGAAATATCCGCTACCATGCAGATTATTGCCAAAGATGTAAAAATTCAAGTTGAATTTAATCCCGACCAAATTTCTGAATACAGACTGATAGGCTACCAAAATAGACTTCTTAAACAAGAGGATTTCAATAATGATAAAGTGGATGCTGGTGAAATGGGGGCAGGACATACAGTAACTGCTTTATATGAACTTACTTTGTCAAATTCTAAAAATAAACGTATAGATAAACTACGCTATCAAAATAAAATAAAAAAAATAACAGAGCTAAAGCATAATGAATTGGCATTTATAAAATTAAGATATAAAGCCCAAAATAGTAATATAAGTCAGCTAATATCAAAAGTGATATTGCGTTCGGATATTAAAAGTAACTTAGAGCATGCAAGTGATAACTTTGGGTTTTCAGTAGCAGTTTCTGGCTTTGCACAATTATTAAAAGGCGGTAAATATACACAAAGATATACTTATCATGATGTGATTGAACTTGCTAAGCTAAACAAAGGGTCCGATGATTTTGGTTATCGCGCAGAATTTATTCAATTAGTCAGAACTGCTGAGGCACTTTGAAAAAATGATTAGTGATGAAGATTTAATGCTCAGTTATGTTGCAGGAGATATAAAGGCTTTCGAAACACTATATTTAAAACATAAAGGGCCCTTATACCGCTATTTCAGACGTCAATGTAAAGAGCAGGATAAAACCGAGGAACTATTTCAAGATGTGTGGCATAAAATTATTAAAGCTAAAAATAGTTACCAACGAAGTGCTAAATTTACAACTTGGATTTACCATATAGCTCATAATTTATTAATTGATGAATATAGAAAATCATCTTCAGTGTTTCAAGATAATAATGAACCAACAGAATTGGCATCAAATATTATTGATAATTTGGAGCGTATAGAAATCATCGAGCAATTAAAATTATGTTTAAATAACTTATCATCGGTACAGTTAGAGTCTTTTATTTTAAAACAGGATGCAGGGTTTGATTTAATAGAGATTTCAAATATTGTAAACTGTGATAAAGAAACAATTAAAAGTAGAATACGATATGCATATTCTAAACTGAAGATATGCCTTAATAATAAGTTTGGGACGGCTGTTTATGAGTAAACTTAATAATCAACAAATAGATAAATTATATAAATTATATAAATTAAGTGCGACGGAAATTCCCCCTAAAGAAATTGATTTGGCCATTATATGCAATGCAAAAGAAGCTTTACGCAAAAATGACTTTAAATATTATTATAAGTGGCGCTTTCCAATTTCAGTAGCTGCATCTATTACTTTAGTTTCTACATTATATATTTTGAATAATAGTACTTATCAAAATGATATCGAATTAAATTCAGCGCCACAATTATACAAGCAGCGGTCACCAATAATGGAAGCTCCCTTAGCAAAAGAAAAACAAATAGAATCAAGTATAGTGCAGCAAGAAAAAAAATATTCCCAAGATATAGATTCTCCTAAGCTAGAGTTGAATCAAAAGTTTCAACCATTAAAAACTCGTAGTACAGGCCCTTTAAAGTTTGACCCAATAATATTTAAAAAAATTGATGAACTGATTGTACAAGGTAAAAAAGATGAAGCTAGAAAACGGTTAACAAATTTAGTTACTCAATACCCTGACATAAAAGTGCAATTGGAGAAACGTTACCCTAAACTTTTTGAGTCAAGATAGTCTTTAATGTGAACACCTCTCAATTTGACTCAAATGTTTATATCTGTCAAATGACTAATAGGCAAGGTCTGTGAAAAAATGCTCATGCAAAGCTTGAGATTATAAAAAAACAACCCAGTTTGTAGATTATGCTCTACCCATAATCTATTAGTAGATGTAGTAGAATTAGAACATCAATATCCCGCAATAGCAGTAATCAATTTAGTGATACAAATTTAAGCGCTTTTAAAGGGCTTAAAAATAGCAAGAATAGTTGGTTTCCGAGGTTTTCATCATGATTTGTTATTGTAAAAAGCAAAACGTTTTGATTGTCGTAAAAAAGCAAAACATTGGTTGAATACTGCACGTTAAATCCATAAAATGGTGGACCATTAACAATAATAATAAACATATGCTTTCAAGTTCAACGCTTCTAAAAATAAATTTTGCAACAAATCAAACTCTAGAAATAAAATCCCTTTTAAAAGATACTAAAGGCATGTTAAGTGCCAAATATATATCTTGGCTACAAAATAAATATAATGTTACCCTCGATGAATTATTAACAAACTTATTATCATTTGCAGCTGATTTTTCGGTTGCGCCCATTTCAAATTTTCATGTTGGTGCTATTGTTGTGGGGGGCTCTGGAAATTTGTATTTTGGTGCTAATCTTGAATTCAAAAATCAAGCACTGTCTTTAGTTTTACATGGTGAACAGTCAGCGATTAGTAATGCTTGGCTACATGGTGAAAGCAGTATATCTAAACTTGCAATAAATGCTGCACCTTGTGGTTATTGCCGCCAATTCATAAATGAATTAGCATGTGCACAAAATGTAGATATATTATTGAATGGTAAAGTTTTAAACTTTAAACAGTTTTTACCTATGTCATTTGGACCAAAGGACTTAGGTAATAATTTAGGCCTATTATCATCAGTCAATAATTTAGAACTAAGCTTAAAACCTAAAGAAATTTCTCTTACTTTTTTTGAACAAGTAAGTTCAAGTTATGCTCCTTATTCCAAAAATTTAGCATCATGTGAAATTAGGACTTTTGATGGACAAGTATTTTATGGTCGTTATGCTGAAAATGCAGCTTACAGCCCAAGCTTATCTCCATTACAAGCAGCTATTAGTCAATTAGTTTTATCAGGACGAGAGTTTATTAAAAAAGAAATAGAAATGGTGACTTTAGTTGAAATGGCTAACATCGAAAATCAATTAAATGTTACTAAAGCAGTACTAAAAAGTTATGACTTTGAAGTACCGTTTACTTATATATTATTAACAGATAATATTTAATACCATTTCCGTTAATAAAATGGTCATTCAGCGGGAGTTCAAAGCGTTTTAGTCAAGGCATTGATTACAGACAATGGTTATTCCCTTATCAAAACCAATAACACAGTATAAAAGGAACTTTTTAGAATTTACACTTCGTTGTTATATCAGTTATAAAGGGAATACCATTAATTCACTAACATGCCTAGAGTTGAAAAAACTCATAAGCTTTGAGTGGTCACTTAATTATCGGGATTGGTATAAGAAACTAGAATCTAACTAGGCTGCTTACATAAAGTTTTTGCTGCCTCAAGTACAACTGAAACACTTTTAGCTTCAATTAAACTATGATCTACATCCGGAATTTCTTGACGAGTACGATTAACTAACACTCCTGCTACACAAGCCGCTTTTAACCCTAAAGCCGAACACATAGTAAATAAGGTCGCTGATTCCATTTCATAATTCATTACACCAAGCTTTTGCCATTCAACAAAACTACCTTGGAATGAGTTAGTAACATAACCAGAGAAGGTATCATAACGTTCTTGCCCTGGATAAAATGTATCTGAAGATGCTGTGATCCCTAAATGGAAAGGCATCACTAATGTTTCACATGCATCAACCATCGCTTTAGTCGTGAAATAATCAGCCACTGCAGGGTAAGTGATGGGTGCAAAGTGTTGACTTGCACCATCTAACCTTACCGCCCCGTGTGTTATTAATACATCACCTTCATTTATATGAGGTTGAATAGCTCCAGTTGTACCAATTCTTAAAAAAGTACGAATGCCTAATTGTGCCAGTTCTTCAACAGCGATTGATGTAGATGGGCCACCAATACCTGTAGAACATACAACAACTGGATACTCGTCTAAATATCCTAAATAAACATGATATTCACGAGTTTGAGCTAGGCAAGTAACTTGAGTTAAATGTGAAGCTATCCGCTCAGCCCGAGCCGGATCACCCGGTATAATAGCAAGTTTTGCTTTTTTTAGTTGCTCTGAATTTAAACCCAAATGAAACACTGTTTTCATTAAAAATCCTTAAAAACTTTATAATGCTAATTCTAAAAAATTATTATTATTTATATATAGCAGATTATTTAAACTTAGAATAAAAGGTTTTTTTTATTTAGAGGAGGACTTGTGTCCTGTTAAGATGGGAATAATAGAATTAATAAAGAGCCTTAAAGGTTTTATGCGACATCCAGCTCTAGATTAGAAATTTTAATTAATTTGTTATTCAATATCTTTTTTGTACACTGACAACATTTACCACACTGTTTGCCAATATGAAGTTCTGTTGAAAGTTGTTTTAAAGTATATGCACCATTATCGATAGCGTTTTCGATTTTTTTAGTCGTAACACCATTACAAATACAAACATACATATTTAATCAGACTCATTATTATTTTAATAATTTAATTTTAATGCAAACGATAATGATTATCAAATTAATTTTGATGGTATATTCAATTTAAAAGTTAATAACAGTGTATATAAATCACCTTTCTGGTTTATGTATATAATAACCAAGTACATAATCGACTATAATTTCATTTGATTTTTTTAATATCTTTGTTTTCTATAAATTCTGAAACTGTTGCGCGCCAACGCGAAGAAATTGATATGGAAAGCGGGTTTTATTACTGATTTTTTTTGGGGGGGTGGTAAAGTTCATCGTTTTTACTTTGCTTTAGAGTACGAATTTTAAAAGTTGTGAGGTTAATTAACATTCAAACCCCACAACTTATAAAATACTATTTTATGGGTAAATGAGAATTTATTTTATTCTCTAAGATAATAGAATTTAAGATTTGGTTAGGGACTTTTATCGCTAAACCATCATTTTGAGCACCACTTTGTAATTTATTATCACCCTTTGCTGCTCTAGATAATGCAACTACAGGGCAAGACTCTGATATCATATAATCAAGTGCCGCACTAAACATGCCTTCACTAGGATCACCTAAAGCTTTTGAATAATCATCAGCAACATTACAACCTTTAATTTCAGATAAATATTGAGGAGACTCTTTTGGTACAAAACCATCTGAGTACTCACCAAAACCTTTTGCATTCACGCCTTTAAACTGAATTGTAAAATAAGTTTCGCCACAGTTATCTTGCGGATAAAAACCATATGGTTTACCACAAGTTGTATTACCAATTTGAATAACATCAATATCAATTCCACGTAAGCCATTGATAAAAGCTTCACTTGCTGAACAAGTTGAACCTGTTGTTAATACAAATATACGTTGTAAGTTGATGCTAGGTAAGTCTTCTGATGTAAACTGATAAGTCGTGTAATCTATCTTTTTGTCGAAAAAAGGTGTTGGGGACAGTGTATTACCAGTAATAGGGTTGGTAGACTGGTGTTTATCATTAAATATTGTCTTTTCAAATGTAGCACCGTTAGTTGCATGGTCGCCAGCGACCATATAGGCAAATTGCGAGGCCAAAGCTAAAAAACCACCACCGTTATAACGTAAATCAACGACCATTTCTGATATATTTTCATCAGAAAACAATGCAATCGCATTAATTAACCCCTCTTGTGCTAAAACGATATGAGAATTAAATTGTAAATAGCCTACTTTGCCAACTTGTGTCTCTATGACTTTAGTATTTTGTACCGGTGACGAAATCACATCAGCTGACACGAATGTTTTAGTAACCATCGTGCCGTCAGGCTCAAGTAACTTGAAATCATGGGATTCACCCACTTCTGATGGGAATATACCTGCGTTAATAGCATTTACATTATTTCCATTAACAAAATCCGCACCATCAATTTCTATAATTTGAGTACCACGCTTTACGTCCAAAAGTGCTGCCGGAGAGTTTGGCTCTGTATATCGTACGATTAATTTCCGTGGTGGTACGACTGAATCAAATTGCCAACTAATACCATAACCTGATGTCACTCCCGATTGAGTTTGTTTTTTATAATCAGCTGTATTCTGAGAAAAATGAAAGTTATCTTTTTGAGCACCTGAATCAGTTGTTTGCTTGGTTTTTAACTGGGAAAAATAATCAGCCACATTAAAATTATTAGGATCATTATCTTCAATTTCACTATACCAAAGATAAGTATGGTCGCTATAAGATCTTAACCACATTTTTTCATGGAGCTCACTGCCTGCTTTATCAGGGTAGGGTTCACTATTATTATAAGGATCATTACCTGTTCTCGGGTTTTCACAATAATTTTTATATTTATTTTGCGGCTCAAAAGTGCCTGCAACCCAGGTTGGAGCCTCGATAGGCGTAATGCCAGTGCTTGGTTCTGTTACAGGTTTTGTTTCATTATTTGATGAACCACCACATGCAACTAATGTAACAACACTTAAAGCCAATGCTATTTTAGACTTACCTAGTATATACAATACCATAAATTCCTTCTTTAATGTTACAACTTTATAAGTAAATATATTTTATATTAAAACCAAATTAACTAACACAAAAATAAGTGATAAGTGATAAGTGGTAAGTGGTAAGTGGTAACCATTATTACTATTTCTCTTTTTAATGATGTTGACAAATATACCTGATACTTTGAAATGCTAGTTTCAGAGCTTAAGCATAAAGGTTTTATGCAGCTATTGTGAATATATAGCAATGCCAAAAAATAGTGAGAATAAGACTAAGTTGACATGCTTGAAGTTTAAATATATTAAATTAGGTAAGCCATGTTTATTTCAATTTTTTATAGAATGAATATTTCAAAACGACTTAACTTACGCATTTTGTTTTTTACCTATCCAATTGATATTTTTAATTTAATTTACAATTAAAATAATAATGTGATAGAAAAATTAATCAATCAGTAAATATCTTCGATTATATATACTAAGTAACATGCCGTTTTTATTTTGTTATTCATTATAATTAATAAATTGAATAAATAACCAATTTTATAAAATAAGGGTATTAAATGAGTAATAACTGGAATGAATTTCAAACACAGCTAGAAAACTGTCTATGTCCACCAGGTAATGGCGTATTCACAGTTAATACTGCAAAAGAACGTAAAGAGGCATTACATCAAAAACTTTATAAAGAAACAGCACAAGAAAAAGTAAATGCGTTATGGCAATCATCTATATCTGAACTGCCAAGCTCTGAACATAAAGCAGTTATTTTAGGCATAAGCTCAGATTGTGGTGGGGGTATTTTACGTGGTGCTAACTGGGGACCACTGTTACTTCGTACAACTATGATTGAGCAACAACCACAAACTAAATCATTTGATATGGGGGATATTCGTATTATTCCTCATTTACTACATGATAAATACCTTAATGATGGCACAATTGAAAATTGTCAAAAAGCACTTTACAAAAAAGATGATGCTAACAATAAATCAGACTATGCTGTAAGTCCTTTATCTATAACAGAAGATGTATGTGATAGTTTTTATGCCAACCTTCCTGAAAAAGGTATTTTTGGTATTGGCGGCGATCATTCTATTAGTTACCCCTTAACTAAATCTTTTTTAAAAGCCAAACGTGATCGCGGTATTCGTACAGCCATTATACATTTTGATGCGCATACTGATTTATTAGTTGAACGCTTAGGTATTGATTTATGTTTTGGTTCTTGGTGCACACATATTCTTGAATACTTACCTGATCCAAGCCATTTAATACAAATAGGTATACGCTCAAGTGGTAAACCAAAATCTCATTGGGAAGAGACATTTGGTGTTAAACAACATTGGGCCCATGAAATTCAAGAGCAAGGCGCACAGAATATTGTTGATGACATCATAGAGCAATTAAAACGTGACAATGTAGATGAACTTTATGTGAGTTTTGATATTGATGCTTTGGATGCTAAATGGGCTTCTGCAACTGGTACCCCTGAACCAGATGGTATGACACCAGATGAGTCACTATTAATATTAAAAGCATTAAGCAAGCAATTTCCAATTACCGGTGCAGATATGATGGAAATAGCCCCTTTTACAGATAGTTCATTAATAGGTCAATCTAGCTCTGAAACAACGCTAAAAGAAGGTGCAAAAATTTCTGCATTTTTAATTGATGCAATGAATAAATAATAGAGTTTAATGATGAAACAAAGCCCGCTTATCCAAAATATTAAAGCATTGCTTAAAGAGCAACAAATTCGCAGTCATTACGAATTGTCTTATTATTTGGCTGAGCGCGGTTTTGAAAATACAAGTCAGCCACAAATATCTCGTATATTAAAACAAATTGGTGCTATTAATATTAAAAATAGCAACGGTGAATATGTTTATGCAATTAAGCATGAACTTATGATGCCAACACTGGATACTCAAATTAAAGAACTAGTAATCAATACAAATACGAATCAATTTGTAATAATTATAGAAACAATCCCTGGTTCTGCAGATATCATCGCAAGAATAATTGAAACTTCTTCAATGAAAAAATTTATCCTAGCAACAATAGCAGGGGATGATAATGTAATGATAATACCGAATTCTATTAAGGATTGTGACCATATAAAATCCCTTATACAACAAGTGTTTCATTAAGATGTAATAAAAATACTCTGTTCGTTATACCATTACTGTTAAAAGTGATCAATCAGCGGGTGTTCAAAGCGCTTTAGGCAAGGCATTGGTTACAGACAATAGATTATTCCCTTATCAAAACCAATAACGCAGTATAAAGCGCTATGAAACCTGCCTAAAAGGAGCTTTTGAGAATTTACACTTCATTGTTATGTCAGTTCTAAAGGGGATACCATGAATTCACTAACATGGCTAAAATTGTAAAACCTCATAAGCCCTGAATGGCGTTACTTAATTATCGAAATTGGTATAAACTTGTTGTTATTGTATTTTTGTCCTAAACAAGCATGAATTAACAATCAAACGCTTTATTTCTTGTCTCCTAAGAATATATTTGTAATAGTCAGTATTACTATTTCAATGTATAGATAATAATATGTTTAATAAGCATTTAAAATCCTTTTTAATTGTCTGCACCTTACTAAATGTAACATTAGCAAACGCATTACAGCCACCTACAGCAGAGCAGCTAGCTCGTTATAAAAAGAATGGCACATTAAAACAAAAAATAACTGAAGCAAACAAACTATCAAACTACAAAATATCACCCAATTTATCACATCATACTAAAAAATATATTAACGATAAGTTAGGACTACAATCTGTTGTTAAAAGTATTCCTGGCCATAGGGGATTACCTTCCACAGGTAATGTAAAAACGTTTACTTTATTATTAGACTTCCCTGACGCACCAGTGCCAGCTCATCAAACAGTTGATGTAATCAACAACCATATCTACGGTCAAGGTTTGCCTGAACGATATCCTGTAGAAAGTTTAACAAGCTTTTATAAGCGTTCATCATATGAACAACTTAATATTGCTGGTAATGTGATTGGTTGGTATACAACACCTTACCCAAGAACTGATATTACTGATGCTCGAACTGTAATAAAAGAAGCATTAACCCATTATGAATCGCAAGGACATGACTTTAGCCAATATGATAATGATGGTGATGGTTACATAGATTATTTTTCTGTTGTTTGGACAGGAGAAGTAGGAGAATGGGCAAGTCTTTGGTGGGGATGGCAAAGTTCATTTTCAGATGCTAGCTATACTTTATCAGGAAAAACGCTGGCAGCATTCTCTTGGCAGTGGTTAAGTTGGAATAACGAAAGTGATGATTTTGATCCACTCACCCTAATTCATGAGACTGGACACGGTTTAGGCTTACCTGATTTTTACGATTACGATGGTAGTGTTGGGCCTGTTGGTGGGTTAGGAGGTATGGATATGATGGATGGTACATGGGGTGATCATGGTTCATTTTCTAAATTCGCATTAGGCTGGATAGAGCCTAAAGTTGTAGCCTCTGGTGATAATAATATCTCTTTAACACCCAGCAGTAATACAAAAGATGCATTAATCATCATGCCAGAACTCACATTAGAAAAAAAATATAGTGAGTACTTTGTTGTACAAAATCGAGACCAAATGGGTAATGACAAAAACTTGCCTAATGAAGGACTATTAATTTGGCATATCAATGCCCATACCAATGAATATGGCTTTATAAACGATAATAGTTACTCGAATAACAAACTAATACGTTTAATGGAAGCCGATGGTTTAGAGGAAATTGAACAAGGCTTAGGAGCAGATGCAACTGACTATTATTTAGTTGGTAATCAGTTTGGCACCACTTCTACTCCTCACAGTGAAAGCTACAAAAATCAAGCAACAGGTGTAGAAATTAAAGATATATCATTTAATAATAATGAAATAGCTTTTAATGCAAACATTGCTGTTTTGCCTGAAATTACTTTTAGCAATATAACTAATTTACAAATAATAGATATGCAGCAACAGGTAGATTTGGAGATTTCTCCAATCGAAAATATAAATAAAGTAGTGTTTTATATAAATGACATATTATTAGCTGAAGATAGTACAGCACCATTTTCAGCAGTGCTTGATACAAGCTTAGTAGCAGCTGGTGAAGTCACTTTACTTGTCAATGCTTATACAGCTGACAATACTAAGAATCACGCAAAAGCTTTATTATTAAAACTACCTGAAACAAGTGAGCCTATGATTATTAATATAGGCCAATCAAAATCTATCTCGGCTTTGTCAGATGCTTTAAAAGCAAACTCTCTGACGCCTATTATAGTAAGTGATCTACCCAGTTTAGATAATTCAAAAACACCGATTATATTTATTGATCACGAATCAAGTTCAGCTTTAAACGAACAGCAATTAACAAACTTATCGAATTTTGTGACATCAGGAGGTCATGTCTATTATGAAAATCCACAATGGTATTGGGCTGGGGATACACTTAATGCACAAATGAGGCAATTTGGTATAGAAACAAATTTTGCTTGGTCTCAAGATACCAGTGGGATAACTGGTGCAAACAGCTCTGTTGTTCATGGGATCAGCTACTCTGTTCCAGAGGGCAGTTGGCAGACATATACAGAATTAGTTGCAAGTACAGGTATAACAAGTGTAACCCCTTTATGGCAATTAGATGAACCAAGCTTAAACTTAGCTGTTACAAATCAGCTTGGTGATTCTAAATTCATCACATCTACAGTACGTTTTTCTGATATCCCAGCTAGTAAACGACAACTCGTTATGAGTAATTATTTATCACATTTTGAGCAAATAACATCTCCTAATACACCAAAAGTAAATGTGATTACAACTGAAGCATCTCAAACAGAAAATAGCGGTGCGTTAAGTATTACTCTTAAAAGAGATTTTGATGATGGTACCCAAACTCCTATCAATGTCAGACTAGAACCAATTACCGCAGTGGAAGGGGTTGATTACAAGCTTATATCGAAACCTATGATTACATTCGGTGAAGGGCATTTAGAAGCAGCGGTATTTATAGAGCTGATAAATAATCAAATTGCGGATCCAGATAGACAACTAAAACTCATCATTGAAGGTGAAAATGCAGGTGATGCCACCGAAGCTCTGATCACAATACAAAATGAAGACATTCCTGGTAATGTGAAATTTGCAATGGAAAACATCTCAGTAAATGAGAATGAAAATATTATACCAATTAAAATTTTTCAGTATGGTGACGGAATTACTCCACATACGTTAAAAATTAAAGCGATTAGTGATACAGCTATAGCAGGAGTTGATTTTGAAGAATTTGATATTGAATATACCTTAGCTGCTAATGAATACACTAAATCATTCAATTTAAAATTAATCAACAATGATACTATAGACATTGGTCGTAATTTTAAGTTGATAATTGAAAGTGCTTATAAAACAGAAGATTATCAAGATATTAATATAACTATCATTGATGATGAGATCAGAGGGAAAATTAAATTCAATTCAACCACATTAAGTGTAAATGAAAATATTGGTAGCTTTGATATTGGCATTGCTCGTGCTGGGGGAAGCGCTTCAACAATTGAATTCACATTAACAACAATGGATGGCACTGCAATATCAGGAACTGATTTTACTCAAATAAATCAATCTTTAACTTTTGTTGTTGGTGAAGTAAAAAAAACAATAACGGTAAATATTACAGACAATCTAATTGTTAATGACAATAAATCGTTTAAGCTAAAGTTAACGAGTGATCATTTAATAAATGCTCCGCAAGAAATGATGATTACGATAATAAATGATGATATGCCCATTGTTACAAAACCAACTGAGCCTGAAAAAAGTTCATCTGGTGGTAGTTTTGCGTTTATCTTAGCATTCTTCCCTCTAATGCTTAGACGATTTAAAAGCTAAAGAAATCAAATAAATTCAAAGCCAGCTTAATTGCTGGTTTTTTGCTTTATTAATAAACATAAAATATGTTTTTGAAAATAATTTAAAAAAAATTTAAGTTTACTGTTGAAATTGCTTTGAGGCACCCTTATTAACTAATCATCGAGCAAGTGTATTACAAAATATTACAGAATTTTAGAAGTTGGAGAAAAGTCTCATGGGTAAGATTATCGGAATCGATTTAGGTACTACAAACTCTTGTGTTGCAGTACTTGACGGCGGCGTACCACGTGTTATTGAAAATGCTGAAGGAGATCGTACAACACCATCTATCATCGCATATACAGATGAAGGTGAGATTTTAGTAGGCCAACCTGCTAAACGCCAAGCTGTTACAAACCCGACAAATACTTTATTTGCAATTAAACGTCTTATAGGTCGTCGCTTTAAAGATAAAGAAGTTCAACGTGATATCGACATTATGCCTTTCAAAATTGTTGAAGCTGATAACGGCGATGCATGGGTACAGGCAAAAGATGAAAAACTAGCAGCACCACAAATCTCTGCTGAAATCTTGAAAAAGATGAAAAAAACAGCTGAAGATTACTTAGGTGAAGAAGTTACAGGTGCAGTAATCACAGTTCCCGCTTACTTTAACGATTCACAACGTCAAGCAACTAAAGATGCTGGTCGTATTGCTGGCCTTGAAGTTAAGCGAATTATCAATGAGCCAACTGCAGCTGCATTAGCATATGGTATGGACAAGAAAAAAGGCGACCATGTAGTTGCTGTATACGATCTTGGTGGTGGTACTTTTGACATCTCAATTATCGAAATTGATGAAGTTGAAGGTGAGCACACTTTTGAAGTATTAGCGACTAATGGTGACACCCACTTAGGTGGTGAAGATTTCGATAACCGCGTAATCAACTATTTAGTAGAAGAATTCAAAAAAGATCAAGGCATTGACTTAAAAACTGATCCTCTTGCAATGCAGCGTGTTAAAGAAGCTGCTGAAAAAGCAAAGATTGAGCTTTCTTCTGCACAGCAAACAGATGTTAACTTACCTTACGTAACAGCTGATGCAACTGGTCCTAAACATATGAACGTGAAAATTACACGTTCTAAGCTTGAATCTCTTGTAGAAGATTTAGTTCAACAATCACTTGCGCCACTGAAGCAAGCATTGTCTGATGCTGAATTATCTGTTGGTGACATACATGATGTTATCTTAGTTGGTGGTCAAACTCGTATGCCAATGGTTCAAAAAGAAGTTGCAGACTTCTTTGGTCAAGAGTCACGTAAAGATGTGAATCCTGATGAAGCTGTTGCTATGGGTGCAGCAATCCAAGCGGGTGTTTTAGCGGGTGAAGTGAAAGATGTATTATTACTAGATGTAAGCCCACTTTCGCTAGGTATCGAAACAATGGGTCAAATGATGACTACATTAATCGAGAAAAATACAACTATACCAACTAAAAAATCTCAAACTTTCTCAACTGCAGAAGATAACCAATCAGCTGTAACAATTCATGTGTTGCAAGGTGAACGTAAACGTTCTTCTGACAATAAATCTTTAGGTCAGTTTAACCTCGAAGGTATCCGTGCAGCACAACGTGGTACACCACAAATTGAAGTAACCTTTGATGTTGATGCTGATGGTATATTACATGTTTCTGCAAAAGATAAAGATACTGGCACAGAACAAAAAATCACTATCCAAGCATCTTCAGGTCTTTCTGATGAAGAAGTAGAAGCTATGGTACGTGACGCAGAAGCAAATGCTGACGCGGATAAAGCTTTTGAAGAATTAGCTGCGGCTCGTAATCAAGCAGATGCCATGATTCACGGTACTAAGAAACAAATCGAAGAAGCAGGCGAAGCATTACAAGCGGAAGATAAAGAAGCTATCGAGGCTGCCCTTGCTGAATTAGAAACAGCAACTAAAGGCGAAGATAAAGCTGAAATTGATGCTAAAACTCAGGTATTAATGGAAAAATCTCAAAAGCTAATGGAAATTGCTCAAGCGAAGCAACAAGCTGAACAACAACCTAGTACTGAACAAGCAGAACCTTCAGCTAAACAAGAAGAGGATGTTGTTGATGCTGAATTTGAAGAAGTGAAAGAAGACAATAAATAACTTTTAAAAAGTAATATCTTAAATAGTTATTTAGGGCGCACAAGGACATAAACTTGATGCGCCCTTTGTATTAATTCGCAATTATTATTTTAGTAATAAAATTAATTGTCAATTAATTCGAATTAAATTGATACAGAGAAGATTATGTCAAAACGCGATTGTTACGAAGTTCTGGGTATTGCTAAAGATGCCAGTGAAAGAGACATCAAAAAAGCATATAAAAAACTAGCAATGAAATACCACCCAGATCGTACTGCGGGTGATAAAGCACTAGAAGCAAAATTCAAAGAAGTTAAAGATGCATATGAAATACTAAACGATAGTCAAAAACGTCAAACATATGATCAATACGGTCATGCAGCCTTTGAACAAGGCAGTGGCCATCATGGTGGTGGACAGGGCGATTTCGGTGATATTTTTGGTGATGTATTTGGCGATATTTTTGGTGGAGGAGGTGGCGGTCGTCGTCAATCTCGTCAACAACGTGGTGCCGACTTGCGTTACAACATGGATTTAAGCTTAGAAGAGGCTGTTCGTGGTAAAGAAATTGAAATAAAAGTACCAACTTGGGTTGGTTGCCAACCATGTGATGGCAGTGGCGCTAAAAAAGGTTCAAAACCAAAAACGTGTTCTACGTGTCACGGTGCCGGTCAAGTTCAAATGCGCCAAGGGTTCTTTGCTGTTCAGCAGACTTGTCCGACTTGTAGTGGTCAAGGACAAATTATTTCTGATCCATGTAAAAAATGTCATGGCCAAGGACGTGTTGAAAAGAAC
Organism: Pseudoalteromonas sp. NBT06-2; assembly: GCF_002276045.1. GTDB lineage: Bacteria > Pseudomonadota > Gammaproteobacteria > Enterobacterales > Alteromonadaceae > Pseudoalteromonas. The sequence continues at coordinate 39,320 of NZ_NQMR01000064.1, forward strand.
AAAACTTTATCAGTAAAAATACCAGCAGGTGTTGATACAGGTGATCGTATTCGCCTAAGTGGTGAAGGGGAAGCTGGTGTTCATGGAGCGCCATCTGGAGATTTATATGTTCAAGTTTCGGTACGTGAACATGCTATTTTCACTCGTGATGGTAATAACCTATATTGTGAAGTACCAATTGGTTTCACAACAGCAGCATTAGGTGGCAGTATTGAGGTGCCAACGTTAGATGGTAGAGCTAAATTAAAAATTCCATCAGAATGTCAAACAGATAAAATGTTTCGCATGCGCAGTAAAGGTGTAAAATCCGTTCGCAGCGGTGCGATTGGTGATTTAATTTGTAAAGTTGTTATCGAAACACCAGTTAAGTTAAACGAACGTCAAAAAACGCTGCTTCAAGAATTTGAAGAAAGCATGAGTGACAATAACGCAAAAAATCGTCCAAAAGAGCAAGGTTTTTTTGACGGTGTTAAAAAGTTTTTTGATGACTTAACTAAATAAATTACTTTAAAGCAACCAGTGCAAGCTGGTTGCTACCCTGACCACGATTAACCGTATACAATAGAGAACTATCGAATTTTTTATGTTCATCCTATCAAGCACTATATATGACCGTGCTTCTTGGAAATACAGGTTTCAGAGCTTGAGTAGGATACGAGTACAAGACATGATTTATAATTCATGGTTATTCCCTGATGATAAATCATAAAGCCGTAATCATTTTCTACCCTAACTCCTTTAGGGCAAGACGATAAGCGGCCAACTGCATTGTTATAATATACTTGTTGATAGTGAACTTAACGACACATTTATGCCTATCATTTGGTAAGCTTCCCGACTTGATAAAATCTCACATTTCCATGTAGCATGGGTATAAAACCAATTTTATACTACCTAAAACATTAAAAGTTCGGG
>NZ_NQMR01000065.1 GCF_002276045.1 Pseudoalteromonas sp. NBT06-2
ACCAATTTTATACTACCTAAAACATTAAAAGTTCGGGTATGGTAAAAAATTTTAATTCTTTGTTCAGATTTTAATGAATGATCTATAAAATTTTGATTGCTTACAGCAATTAAATATACTGTCACTATGCCTTATTTTTTCAAATAGAATAACCGGATCTGAAATATATTAAAATAATTATTCTTGAAGCATAAAAGTATGGTATTCCAAGCTATTAAACTGATTATTCAATTGAACCAGTCCAAGTAAAGTTGTTAATAACATAGTAACTGCAAAGCCATAACCATAAAACTCAGGTCCTAAATTAATACTTAATTGTGTTAAAGAAAAGTTAGTAACGGCAATAAAAGTCACTAAGATTAAAGCCGCATACCTTTTATCCAAATAAAACATTACATTCAAAATAGCCATTACCATCACCTGTAGACTTACACCGACCAAATCAACATAAAGTAAATGTAAGTAAGCAAAATCTATGCTGAGTGCTTCAAGAATATCTTTACACCACAATAATAAAAGCGTCAGTGTAATACCTTGTACTTTAAATATTTGATAAATACTGTTTTTACAGTCTAAAACCATTTTATCCTTTAATAAAAATATTGACTGAAGTGTCCCACCTTCTCGGACTGTTTTATAAAAATTTTCACATGATCTCGCAAAATCAGTTTCCATATGCATCATGAATACAGCCATACCGGGTATAATTGCTAAATAAGCTATAAATATTGGTAAATCATATATATATGAGGCATAAAATATATCTATAACCTGAAAAGAAACATCCTGATTAATCCAAAAAAAAAATTTATCAACCCAAACACCAATATTATAAATAACACCACATAAAACCAAAGATAAAAAGATTTTTTTATGATTTAAAAATTCGAAAGAAACAAGACGATCTGATGGGTAATAACGTAAAACAAAGAATAGAAAAAAAAAGGTAATTAATGCCTGGCTGAGTGCAAAAATAACCAACAAGCCTAAAATACCAAAAGGTGGAAGGACAATACTAAAAACAACCATTAAGCTATAGCCCATAAATAAGGTTAAAAAGATCCGATAATATTGTTTCATGCCACTAAGAAAAATGATGATCAGCCATAAATTACATAGAATGACAAACGTAGTGAGGATCACCAATTTTATTGCGGGTGCAATCTCGCTAAAACTTAAAGCTCCAATTCCAAGAATTAAACTCAGTAACGAACTAACGACCATACAACCCAATAAATTAGGAGTAACACTTTGCTCATTTGATTGAAAGAGTTGGTCCGATATAAACCGAGTCAACATTAACTGAAATAATCCACTTAATATTAAAGAACCCGCCATCAGATAAGTAACAATTACCAGAAATTGAATAATGGTACTTTCAGGAAAAATTTTACCAATACTTAAAAAACCGATAGCCATCAATGCCACTATAGACAATACCCAAGGACCAGAGCTCACAACTCCTGCAAGACCATATGCCTCTAAAATTGAGAGTAATGTTCTCTTTTTTAAAATTTTTCTGAGTTCAAAGCCTATGCCTGCCATGCAATACCTTCTTTATATAGCTTTCTGTATGACTGATACATCATTTGCTCAACATAATAAGTTTGCACCCGCTTATAACCTATATCCCCCATCTCAAGCCATTTTAATTGATCATTCAACATAGTCTCGATTGCGCCGGCACACGCACTAGGTGAAGCAATCGGAATTATCAAACCACAGCTACCAAGGTTTCTATCATCAGTTGACATACCGTAAAGTATCTCCCTGCATGAGCCAACTTCAGTTGCAATACATGGGATACCGGCGGCCATTGCCTCGAGTAAAACCAAAGGTTGAGCTTCACTTATGGACGTTAGGATCACTACACCTAGTTTAGGTAAGATTTCTGTCACATTTTGCATACCAAGAAATTTCACTTTGCCAGTGAGATTCAAACTATCAACTAACGTCTTACATTCATCTAGATAGTCTGGGTTTTCTTCTGCAGGTCCTATTATCCATCCCTCTAGAACCGGATTTTTATTGATTGCGATCCGCATACTTCTGATGAAGGTTTTTATATCTTTAATCGGCACTATACGGCCTATTAAACCAACAACAGCAGGCGGGGTTTTATGTGCTGGCGCACCATCTTGAATTTGTCTTTGGCTGTTGCCTTCATATAAGGCTATTATTTTATCCGCATGATGGTAAACAGTAAGGCCTAGTTGCTCAAAAAATCGGATCCAGATCCCTCTGGTCATTTCCATTTTTTTATGTAAACTGGCATTAAAAGCACTATGTCGATCGGGTATCCAATTCGCTTGACTAAGGTCAATTTTACGTTCTTTCGTATAAATACCATGTTCGGTAAGCAGGTAAGGTCGTTTCGTTTTTTGATGACAAAGCGCCCCTAAAAACCCGGCATAACCAGTCGAAATACTATGGTAAACCTTAGCTTCAGGTAAGCCTCTGGCAATTTTCGCCAATTGAAATAATGGTCCATAAATATTCCTAAAGGTCCAAAAAAAATCAACAAATGAGTTCTGTTCTGCATATTTTTGATACATGTCAATCAATACATTCCATGATGCTTCGCTGTATAAAAAATCTTCCATCTTCAACTTATTATCAACCGCTAAGTTATCCAAAATATCCTGCAATAATTTATCTGTCAGAGGGTTTTCTACATTTTGAAAATAACTCAATATCTCCTTCCATTTTTGAAATGGCTTTTTTCTGCCTCGCCGTGACCTTGGCTCTACTAACTTTTTTTGGTTAAGTAAATAATTCACTTCAATATCAACAACATTCTTGGGTAATTCATAAAGCATTTCCTGATATGCGTTAGGTTCACCACCGATAAAAACTAAATAAAAATTAAATTCAGGCAATCCTTTAATAATTTGATTTACCCAACTAGATACCCCGCCTCTGACATAGGGATAAGTACCTTCTAATAGTAAACAAATATCAATATTTTTTTGCAAGCCAAAACTCCCGCATTTCGCTTAAGGTACCACCTTGTTGCTCTGGCAAGTAGGCAATGTAGTGGCGAACTTTTTTATAATCGTTCATCATAAATGCTGATTCAGCTAAATAAGGTGCCACCTGTTTCATCATTAATCCTGCCTCAAGTGCTTTCTCGAGGGGCTTTACTGCATTTAAAGGATCATTTTCAGCGAGGAAAATGCGACCTAATAGTAAATTAACTTTCGCAAGATCATCTAGTTTATTGGCTTTTAACAAATATTCTCTTGCTTGCTTCAGGTAGTGAGATTTTAACGGCCCATCAGCTAAGCCTAAATAACACAGTTCCCAGTAATTTTGTGCTATCTGGTGCGCTTTTTTAGCCGAAGGCGTTACTGCATATTGTTTTTGATGAATATCTAAGGTTTCATTTAATCTAAATTCAATTTTCTCTAAAGAAGAATATGCCAATAACCGCACATCATCGGTTAAATCATTTAGGGCTATTTTTAAAAGTGGTACTCCCTCTTTTTCTGGCAAATATCTAATTGCATTAACGGCTTGTTGTCTTTGATCAGCGCTAGAATTAAATGAGATGATTTCCCTGAGCGCACCGGCCCCATAATGTAAATTATTTATCTCACTAGGTGAATTAGGCAAAGTCAACTCTTCGGCACTGCACCAGACTTTATTGTGCTGAGGTTTAGGTAAATAAAGGCCAATAATAAAGGTAGTAGCTAAGCCTAACATACCTACAACAGGCATACATATTACGATAATAAATATAAATGCCATAGCCGAAATCACAGGGCGTTTAAATTGTACGGGTAAAAATAGCCAGCACAATATTGTAAAACTAGCTGCTGCCAGTCCATGTAATGTAATATACTCAATCCATTCAACCCAAGAAAATTGAGAATCTCTTAATAAGTAAATACTTGAAGACTCAAATAAGAGAGTCTGAATGATCAGCCAAATCTTCATCAAATGCGCCCAAATTGTTTAATATATTTGCCACTTCCTTATATTGCTCAAAAACAATGTAAGGTCCCAAAATATCTACTTGATCTAAGCCATGACGGTTTTTATCTGTTACTATATTTGATAAACGATCTACAAATTGCTTTGCTTCAAACACCGTCGTCATAGGCAATAAAGCTGCCATGGAAATTTGCCCTTGCTTAGTGGTACATCGCCAGTAAATATCTGCCCCACGGCGATAATCAATAAATTGGTTAACAGGAAGCGTTTGTTCAGCACTCTTATCTATGAATACAACTAAGGTACTATCAGCACCATAATGTTTTTTATTCCAGAGTAATTGTTGTAAGTATTTCTGAAAAATAAGATGTTGTTCTGGCTCCAAAACAGGAGCATGCAATTTTTCACACATAAAATTCGCAACATAACTTGCAACTAAGGCCATTAAGGCAATATTGGAATCTGTGAGAGATACAAATTTAACTTTTTCCGCAAGTACAACTCCTTGTAATTCACCTGATGAGTCGACTAAGGGAACTGTCAACTTGTAATGCAAAGTTTTTTCATCAATGTCCATAATATTGGCCGATGTCAGTACTTTTTTATCTTGCATCATTTCATGTAACATAGGGTCATTTATTTTAAGTGTATGTCCGTTACCAATTGAAGTAATGCAAGGTGTCACTATTTGATTATTTTTAACAACATAAATACCGGCTTCGTACATACCGACAACATCAGATAATATATGAAGACATTCATGACCCAATTTTTCAAGGCGATTGCTGGTTTCAGACAAGGCAGCTTGTTGCAGTATTTGGACACTGGTACGTAAACTCATTAATTTACCTGCCGCCCTTTGCTCAAGTTGATCATGAGATATTTTTAATAAATGATAATTTTGCGTAAAGCTCTGGAGTTTCTGCTCCATATAGCGGTAGTTAAGTTCATATCTTTGATTGATCGTATACCAGTGATCTGCAAACTCCCCGGCAACCATAGTTACAAGGGCAGTTCCTACCGCAACGGGTACACTAAAATAAACATCAAGTTTTAGCCCTAGTACAGCAAATTTCATACAAATAATGGTTAATACAAAACACATCATGCCTTTTGCAAAACCATACCTTAAAGCGATAACTAATGGACCTAACATTGGCCAAAAAAAATAATATTGTGTTTGCTCTATATCGCCCTGGTATAAATTCCCCCACATAAAAAGGGAGATAGTACAAACTATGAATAGCTCGAACCAGGCCATTTTTTCGTTTTTCAGGCCAATAATTAATCGCTTAAGTATTTTTATACTTAAAGAGACATTCTTGCGATAGGGATCATTTTTCATAAACTTACTCTAATCTCAATCCGGCAACTAACTGATTCAAAACATTCATTCCCGTGTGCGCTAAATTCTCCCTTCCCCAACCACTTCTGGCACCCGTGGCCTGCCACAACACCTTGTTAGTAGCAGCATTTTTTACCTTTAAGGTAATACCCACGGATGGTTCCGCATCTAATCCACTTTTGTATCGCCACTCAGAAATTGAACCTGTGATGATGTAATCAGCTTTTTGTATATCAAGCCATTTTATGGCTGAATTTAATTTTAAAGATGGTTCTAATATACTATCTAATGAGTTTAAATTTGATACTTGATACATGGTGGTGTGAACCCCAGCACCTGCAAGCACAGAGCCCAGTATTTCTTCAGCTTGCTCTGCCGCAAGGGGGGTACCCGAATAATTATAAAATGGCATGATCACCCATTGTTGTTCACTCGAAAAAAGCGGGCTGTCAGGAATATTGTAAGAAGAACAAGCACCTAAAAATATAAGTGTAAAAAATAAGGTAATAGATTTCATCATAATTGTTTCCATTTAATATGCTAAATAATAGCCAATTGATACATTTGAATTTTTTCTTCCAGTTCTATCTGCGCTTTGCCAAAATGCAGAAAAAAGAGTTCATCATTGCCAAAAATTGGCCAGCCAAGTCCAGTGCCGACATTAAATTCATATCGTGCTCGTTGAAAGTTATAATCGACTGAAGTATCCAGCCAATATCTGGGGGCTGTCGCTATCGCACCAGGTTGTCCCGGCTCACCATGGCCGATACGTTGACCAATAGAGATTTTTTGATATTCATCCGCTATATATCGATGACTATCTAGGGACCGTTTTAAGTGTAAACGTTGCGAAATTCTATCTAATATAAATTCATTCTTATCAGCTTTTTCGTATGCATAATTGGTATATAATAGAAAGCCCAAATCATTAAAGAACAGCACTTCTTGTGCATTGACAGTAAAAGAAATATTGCTTGCGATATGATCGCCAAAAACAGTTTTATAATCCTCGTAACTTAACTTGACCTTAAACATTTCTCGTAATGTTGGTCGTAAAGATAACGAAAAACTGAGCATATCTTGCTTACCTGAAGTCATCATTGCCCGACTATTAGTAGAAGCAGTGATATTTTTTGCAGCTATGGCTGATAATGTTACGATATCTGAAATTTCCGTTCGATAATTCACTTCTACACCAAGTGAACTTTTTCCGAACCTGTTATCGAGTAAGGCTGAAACTTCTATTTGACTGGTATCGGATATATGTCCATAAACGCTCTCTATTTGAGTGGCTTTGAGTAGTGTTGACCTAAATAGTGATTTTTCTGTTTTTTCTATCTGACTCCGGATAAATAAGCGCCAATATGCATTTTCCGATGGCGTAAAATACCCCAATTCTGTTTCTTTTATATTCCAACTAGAGTAGGTTTTTTGTTTTAACCGACTAGCATGAACCATCTTAGGGTGCATATTTACCAGATCAGCTTTTAATATACGCTCTTCAGTTGAGGCTGAAGATTCAAGATGCTCCCGTCCTAACTGCCAGGCTAGCTGCTTTTCTCCCATTTGACTGAGTGATGTTATTCGTTCTGGTGGTGATAGTGTTAAGGCAGATTTGACTAATTCAGCCACTTTTTGTTGATCTTTATTTTGTAATGCCAAAGCAAGTTGTTGTGAAGCTGGTAAGCCATAATGCTTCAACATTTTAGTTTGATGTAAAAAGCGGACTTTATCCGGCGTATTTTGCCCTAAATAATAACTGAATAGCGCTTGAGTACGGTTTTGACTAGTCTTATTTAGCAATGCTTTTTCTGTCATGACGGATGCCAAAGACTCACCGGCAAAAATAGAGATCAACGAATGATAAGAAATATCACTGTCTGGCAGTTGAAATAATTCCTGGGTTAAATGTGTTGCCACGTGGGCTCTCATTCTATATGCAGTGTAAGAATCACCAAGCTCAGCTAATACTGTGGCATAATTAAGTAACAGTGCGGGATCTCCCTTGTTTTGTCTTATTTGCTTTATATACCAAACCTTAGCATCTCGGTAAAAGCCTAATAAATGGGACGCAGCCGCAAACCCTGACCATAAATCAGGTGTGTTAGCCATTTTAGCCTTATATTTATGATAAACATTATACAAAGCAAGCTGATCATTGCGATTAATATTAAGCCAGAGTAATTCATTTATGGCAGGTTCATAATTAGGCTTGAGCATTAATATTTGAGTAAGCATATTTACAGCCAGATTATATTTCTTTTGCGTTATGGCATAACGTGCTTTTAAAAAAAGAAATGACATAGGTAAAGGATCCGTCTCATATTCCATAGCTAAATTAATTGCCTCTTGATATTTTTCAATATGGCCTTCAATGAGTGCAGCATTAGCAAACTGCTCTATAATCATTAAATATTTAGATTTCTTATATAAATCAAAAAATACTTGGCTATCACTCATTTTAATCGGTCGATGTGACTCTAAAAAGCGATAAGGATCAAATCCTTGAGTATTTTTTCTAATTGAGTCACTACATACTCAGCACCATAGGCTTTATCTGTTATGGTTAGCCAACTCTCATATTCATCATTTTTTAGCCATTGTTTTTGCACTAATACAAAATAAAAATCAGACATAGCTGCTAAATCCGCAATAGATGAAGCCTCTTCTAGACCCGCTCTGAGCTGCTTTTCATTCGGTTGATACTTTAATAATTTTAGACTGACTTGGAGAGCCGAGACTAGATTTCCCTGCCACCTGCTATATTCATGCAGTTTAAGCAAGTTTTCTTTATTTTCTTTAAATTTTATCACTTGCTCCATTAATTTAGCGGCACTGGCTATGTCTCCACTTTGTACAGCAAGACGAGACGCAAGAAGATAATTTTCTTCACTGGCATAAATCGTTGCTTTTTGCTTCGCTAATTTAGCTGCCAATTTTAACTTTCCTGTCACCGTAAAAAACTTAATTGAAGTGGTGAAAAAACTCTCATTAACCGTAACACCTCAATAACCCGTG
>NZ_NQMR01000066.1 GCF_002276045.1 Pseudoalteromonas sp. NBT06-2
GGACATCGCCAGGCTCCTAATTAAAGAAACCCGATACAGAAATGTGTCGGGTTTTTTGCATTTTGTCGTTTAGTATTTAATGGATAAGAAAGTAATTGAAAAAGCCCAATTCAATGAGTTGGGCTTTATGCGTTTAGTGCCATAGAGAATGATAGAATGGCACTGAACCTGTAGGAGCAGGCTTTAGCCGCGAAAGGAAATGTTCAAATATGTTCGTGGCTAAAGCCTACTCCTACAATCCTAATATTGCTTAATCACACATCTTATTCTTAAAATCTCGTTCATATATATTTGATCAATAACTTAATAAAATTGGTATAAAACATAATCATGTGTCGTTTTTTGCTTTCTGGCGATTATTATTTTATCTATAAGAAAGTATATTAAAAATGTCCAACTTAATGAGTTTAACGACATTGAGAATGATTAAACGGCACTGAACCTGTAGGAGCTGGCTTCAGCCGCGAAAGGAAATGTTCGAATATGTTCGTGGCTAAAGCCTACTCCTACAAAACATATCTCTGTATTTGTTTAGTCCTCATAGATTTAAATTTTTAATTTCTAATCACTTTAATCGTTTAGCATATATGCAATGACGAAATTGATTTTTTATACGAATCTATAATAAAGCTATTGCTGCGTTGCTTATCTCAAGATATAAAGTTTAGTTAGATAAATCATTAATTACTTGATTGGTAGATGTCTCATAATATGTGGCAATGATTAAAGTGCGCTGAAATCCTTCATTAACAGTAATATTTTGTTTTACACATATATTTTTTACAGCTTGTATAATACTTGTATAGTTTTTTAAATCTATTGATTGTTGTTTGGTTTCAATTTCAATTAAAGCTAATAGTGCAGTGAGTTCATGAGTTGGTAATTTTTCACAATTAGAATTTGCAAACATATATGCTTCTATTGGTGTTAAATTTTTAAAATCTCTTTGTGTTAAAGCCGCACTTAATGATTCATTACTTTCAAATAGCATCATAGAGCGTAAGTAATTAAATGGTGGTAGCTCCGGGCTTAGCGCTTTACCAGCCAATAAAAAGTGAAGGGAATTTCTTTTTTTCTGATTTATTTTGCTAAAATTTTCACTTTGTTGTAATGCAGGCGTAAAAAAACTTAATGTATCACTGCTATTTATTTGATTTATAATCGATTCAGGTAGACCTTTACTGGCAATGAATTTTGTTGCTATTTGTTGATAAAATTCAAATACAGATAGAGATTTTTGCCCTTGTTGGTATAAAAATGCTAATTGATCAATATTTTCAATCTCATTTGATTGCTGGTAAAAGACTAATAGTGCTTTAAAGTCTTTTTTTGTGAGTAAAGAGATCAGTGTTTGAATGTGTGGCTTCATTGAAAGTGGGCTTTAGGTTTTATTCTTAGAGTCATTGTAATCATAGTTAGTAAGTGTCACAAATTTAATCCAATATAAAATAATCTAAATACTAAAAAACCGCACTTTAAAGTGCGGTTTTTTAGCTGATGACTGATTTCAGTTTTAAAGTTATGTATAACGTTTAACTTTAAATTTTTGCAATATATTGTGCGTGTTGGCTGCGGTAGTTATTTATTTTTTTAGCTATTTTATCTGCTCCTTGTTCTTGAGCAAAGCTGGCAATATCTAGTCCATTACAGCTTACTACGTTTGCGACTCTTTTCATTGATAAACGAGATTCAGATACTGTTTGATTAAATCTCATTAGTTTGCCTTTGGCTGCGGCAACACAAATTTCAGTTGAAACAGAGTTGTTCGTTGCTTTAATTTGTTTTGTGTCTGCCATTGCAGAGCCTGTGAATACAACTGATGTTAATGCGATAGTGGCTGCTAAAACTTTTAATGTTTTCATAGTCGTTCCCTCGTGCTTTATAAGCGTTAAATTATTTGATGACTGCTTTGCTTTGATGGGTTTAGATTAGCGATTTCAAAAAATGAAATGAGGCTTATGTGCTAAACGGATAATTTAGGTGATTAAGGGGCAAATTAAATGACGAATATAAGAACAAAGCTATACAGCCCTTTTCGGGCTGCATTAAACCTGAATATTATTACATTTTTATAAATTTATAGATGAATCTATCTGTTTTACCACGCGTACTATCTTCAAATACATTTATGGTTAGGTTGTCTTTTGGATTACTTAAATAAAAGGCTTCTTCAACAAGTCTAAAGCCGGCTTCCGCCATTTGATATTTTACGATGTTAGAGTCAATTCTGTGGGTGGAGTTTGGGGCATCAAAGCCTGAGCCTTTAGGGGCATGATGATCAATAATAATAAATACGCCGTCATCTTTTAAAGCTGATTTTACTTTAGCTAAAGCCGATTTGTGATCAACTGCCTTATCACGAAATACTGTTTTTTTGCCATCAGTTATATCATGAGTAAAAAATAAATCATGATAATTCAAAGCTGTAAATGCAATATCTATGGTTTTATTGGGAACTGCTATATCGACGATATCAATTTTATCAAAGCGCGTTATATTTGGTAGTCGATTACCTTTAGTTCTTTTGTTTATTCTTTTTTCGGCAAAACGCCAAATTACACTGTCATTTTGCGCATAAATGTTGCCTTTTGAGCCAACAGCCATCGAAAATAACTCAGAATACCAGCCACCCCCCGCGAATAAATCTAATACATTATCTCCTGTTGAAACTCCTGAAAAATGCATTATTTGTGCTGGCTTTCGTGCATCATCTCTAGCACTATCAGTAGACTGGCGATTAGGGTGAATTAATAGTTCGTTCAATTGAGTTAATGATAATGGTGCAGCCTGAGTAAATGTTGCTGTTAAGCCAGTTGTTATTAGTATTGCTATTTTTGATAACTTCATTTCAAGTCCTATGATATATCGTTATTATTTTCTTTTATAAAAATACATTTTAGTTGCAAAGAGCCCAGACTCCTCACTTAATGTATAAAAACCGCTGCCATCTAATTTCCAAGCAATAGCTTCACCTTGAGGTTCAGCTTTGTATGGTAAACGCATCGGAGCTGATTTTAGTAACTCGCTAATTGATTCATTGGCACTTTTTTTCCAGTAATAAATATTTTGATAATCCTTTAAGAGTACTTCGTTACCATTATATGAAATATCACCGGCTACTATTTTATGTAAGTCTAAAGTGGCAACTTTAGTTAAAATATTTAATTGTGTAGTTGATTGTGGATAGCGAGCGACATAAACACCTACTTGTTTTTCGCGCTTTGAAATCACAAAGATATCTTTAGAAATAGGATCTACCATTAAAGTTTCAGCATCTCGTTTACCATCAGGAAATTCAAATTTAATCGTTTCTATATTTTTTTCAGCAAGGGTTATTTCTTTTGCTGTTGTTTGATTACTGACATTAGGTTCTATAAAGCGGTAAATTACTTTTTCTTTGTATTGGGCGCGGTTATCGCCAATATCACCTACGTATAAATAGGTTGTGTTAGGCTTTGGACCTGGACCTATGCTGATATCTTCCCAGTCTCGAGCAATTGCTCCTTCTAAAGTGAAAGTACCTAAATTGTCACCTGATTGAGAAATTAAAAAGATTCTATTTTTATCGCCACTGTCGTTATGAGTCCAAAAAGCTTTTTTATTATTACGACTTGCGACTAATCCTGATGCTTCATTTATTTTATCTAATGCTATTTCGCCATGGTTAATTGCTGATTCAAAAAGCTTGGTTGTTAATGGAACTTTTTCATTCACTGAATTTTTAGGAATACTCTGATATAAAGCAATAGAAGTGAGTACGATAACAAGTGAAATAATTATTTTTTTCATATTGTGATTTTAAAAGTGACTTTATGCAATTGAGTATACGTAAATGTGAAAATTTAAAAAGCCAGGATAACCTAGCTTTTTATCTATCTAAATATGACTTTGTAATTTAAGGTTGGTAATAAATTGGTGAGCTAGGGCCTACAGGCATATTAAAAACAAATACCCATATATAAAATAAAGCTACCCAACCAAAAAAGAATACAATGCTATATGGCAGCATTGTAGCGATTAAGGTACCTATGCCCATATCTTTTTTGTATTTTATGGCTACAGCGAGTATTAATCCAAAATAACTCATCATAGGCGTGATTAAGTTTGTAACTGAATCGCCTATTCTATAAGCCGCTTGAATGGTTTCTGGTGCATAACCAATTAACATTAACATAGGCACAAAAATCGGCGCTGTAATAGCCCATTGCGCAGAAGAAGAGCCTAAGCTTAAGTTTACAAAAGCGCACATAAGAATGAAGAGCTGGTAAGTCACTAAAGCATTGTATTGTGTCTGATTGCTAATTTTATGCGTTTCGACTTTATATTTACCGTTGGCACAGTTGTCACTCCTTGTTTTCTTAAAGCTTCTGTTTTTAGTTGCGCCTTATTGAACTGTGTTTTTACTGCAAAACTGTTTAATGTTTTATCAAAGTCACCTTCTTCAATGCCTTGTAATAAAAATTTATATTTCATATTAATTCCTAATTAAGTATTTGAGTGAGCTGCTCTGATGTGAGGTAGCCAGGGTTTATCGAACCATCAGGTAGTATTATTGTTGGAGTAGAGTTAATGCCAAACTCAGAAGCTAAAGCAAGCTGTTGTTTTAAGTTACTGTTACATACGTTATTGGAATTAAACTGATTATTCATAGCTAAAGTCATGTTGTGTTGCGGATTATCAGAGCATAAAACGGAGTTTGTTTTATCAAATGAAGGAGAGTTTAATCCGGCCCTTGGTAACATTATATAATTTACCGAAATTCCTTTGGCATTGAGTTCTGGAATTTGTTTATGAAATCGTCTGCAATAGCCGCAATCTATATCAGTAAATAGCGTGATTGTATGTTGATTTTTAACGGTGGCTGGAAAGTTGAGTTGCATATCTTTAGGTAAATTGCTTAATTTTATTTTTCTGTTTTGCTTTTCTCTTAATTCAACAATATTTGTTTTGCTATGAGTATCTATAATCGCCCCTGCAAAAATGTATCTACCATCAATACTTGCAAACAATGTTTTAGCACCTAAATTAATTTCAATTAACTGTGAATTGTATTTGGTGATTTTGAGATCTTTTTGAGTTTGCAATGTCGCGATTATTTTATTTTGTGTACTGAGATCTATCGTGAGATCAGTTTGGCTTTGAGCAAAATAGCTCTTTGAATATAAGCATAATACGAGTGCGAGATTCAGTGATTTTAATTTCATAATGTAACTCCTTAAATGATAAGAAAGTTATATTATAAATTGAATAAATAAGTGAGTTAATTAATCTATAAAGTTCTATTAAAATCTATATATAATTATAAAACAAGCTTTTAGGAGTTTTTTGTGATGCGAGGATAAAGTTGATTTGAAAGTAAAAACTCAGATTCTTTTAAAGGGATACACACAATTTTTTTGTGATGAATAGAAGGTTTTTTTACTTGCTCACATAGTTGCGAATACAATTTATTTTGCTTGAAATTATTATTTAATTTATCAGCTTTTTGAAGGTGATCTTTGTAATAACTTTCTGCAACTTTATTTTTTTTCTGCTGTGAATTATGATTATCATCTATGTTTTTTAATAATGACTCTACTCTTTCCTCTGTAGCGGCAATTGAGCATACCGATTGAGAGGCTTTGAGAGCATTCGCGCCATTAATAGCATATTGTAGTGCATCAAATTCTAAACCTTGCTGTGCATAAATACGGCTTAATAAATCCGATGCCATAGAATAGTTATATGACGACTCAGTTATATTATTAAGAATCTCTCTGGCATATGATTCAGAAGTGATTAGTTCTTTTTGCTGAAATAAACTTTCAGCTAATAATAGCTTTGTTTCTGTAGAGTCGGGATTTTCTCTTAAACTAAACTGTAACCATGTTTGTGCTTCTTGATAATCATGATTGGCTAAAGCAAATACAGCTTTTGAATATGCACTGATTGCAGGCAAGTTATTGTTTTTGATATCTATCCGGTTATGGTTTGTAAAAATCAATGTTGATGAAGCAAGACATAAAATACTTGCCGCCATAGTTAGATATATTTTTTTAGGTGTTTTTTTAATTTGAGTTGTGGCTACAATCCATTAATAGCCTAAATTAGGTTGGGTACGAATTAATTCATTGGATGACAGTTTCCGGATCTCGCTGATCACTTGAAATAAAGTATGATCTTGTACATGTTCTGTTTGCCAAACAGATTGAAAAAGTTCTTTTTTACTGGAAATTTTATGTCGGTTCTCAATTAAATAAGCTAAAAGCAATGCTGTTTTGGGATGAAGAGAGTGTTTATTTTTATTTTTAGTGAGCTGATAGCCTTGACTGTTAAATTGAAATTGATCAAATTTATATTGTGACATAAAAAATACTTATAGTTATTGTTTGTTAAAATTTAGCAAGTTAAAGAGTAAGGTGCAATCTTACTACCGTTTTGTCACTCACTAATATGTATTTATTGAACTATTACTTTGAAATAGTTTCCGGGTTTGTATACTATCAGCCGACTTAATGTTAAGTAGGTTTATTATGAAGCGCTATTTATCGTCACTACTGATAATGATGTTGCTATTTAGTTGTCATGTTTGTTCTAAAAATGTCGATCTTAAAGAAACACCGCAACGGCTCGAGGTTTACGCAAATCATATCCCACCTTATTCAATTATTGAAAATGGTAAAATATTAGGTTTTAGCGAGCTTGTTCTTAGACGGTTATTAGAGAAAACACAGTACCAAGTAAATTATAATCAAATTAATTGGGCTCGCGCATATAAGAATATTTCCTCAGAACAATATGCTGTGATGTTGGCACTATCCCGTATACCTAAACGAGAAGCTTTATTTCATTGGATCGGTAAGATAGGCCAGATAACGCCAAGTGTTTGGTGTAAAAGTGAACGGGCTAAAGAGTTTAATATTATATTTGATCATGATATATCTGCTTATACGTTTGCTGAAGTGAGAGGTTTTAGGTTTCATCGTTATTTAGAGTCATTAGATAGCTTCCCTAAGAAAAATTTACAACTAACACAAGATAAAGATAAAGCGATTGGTTTGTTAATGAAAGAGCGTGTTGATTTAATGGCGGGAGATGAACTGGTTCTTCGATGGCGCTTAAATGCTTTGGGTTATAGGTTTACAGATGTTGCTCGTGTTTATAAATTCACTAGTACAATTAATGATTTATATATAGCTATCAGTAAAAATACACCATTAGAAATTGTTGAAAATATGCAACAGGCATATTTGGAGTTGGAAACGTCAGGTCAATTAGCTAAGTTACATCAATCTTGGTTAGAGAAATTACATATGGAAAATAGATAAGTAAACATTTTTTATGGGCTAGATGCTTATCTATACCCATATTATACCAATTATATTAAGTTAGTGATCAGATTTAAATTAGGGTAAATTTTCAAGAGTAAGGCGCTTGATTGAGCAATAGCTGGATATTGGTATTGAAAGCAACGCAGCTACTGTATATTTAAACAATTTAAATTGATCATATATTTATTGTAATTAATGGTATTACTTCAAAATGCATATTTCAGAGCGAGCTCAATTCAAGGCGTGTTGATGCAGGAATGTAGGCACCTTTCAAATCAACGCAACGATGAAGTGGGTTTGATCAGAAGTGCCGTCTCTGCGAGTTTAAACGGGGTACATGCTGCGTTATTAATTTTGATCAGGGAACAACCATTATCTTCAATTCATGCCTTACCTAAATCCTGTTTTATTCTCGCTGAAATCGAGTGTTTTTAGGTATCATGGGTATATATACGATATTACTTAGCCCTTAATACAAGTTTTTTTTTGTGTTAAGTAATTTAGTTTTACGAATGAAATAATTTGCGCGATGTTATTTGAAAATCCCGAACTAAAAACAGCTATATTTCGTGCTTTTAGTTCGGTTTCCACCTTAAAACTTATAGCGAATACCAAATTGTGCTTTCCATACCGACGGTATTTTGGCTACGGTTGGTGTCGGTTGTGTAAAGTTATCATAAACGTATTGTTCACCTATGATACTGACATCTACAACAGGTGCATTGAAAGGCTGTACATAAGAGTCTGCACGTCCCCAATCATCATTAAGTAAATTCCCCACATTTTCAATATCAAATGTGATTTCTAATTTTTGTTCACCCGATATTTTGATTTCTTGCGCCATATGTAAATCAAATCTATGTATCCAACTACTGGTACAGCCATGTCTACGTGAAATAGTACCAGCAGTTAAACAGCCTGTACTATTGATATAATCAAAGAAACCATCTTTATCAAAATCATCAGTATAAGTTACTAGCGGATCATTTTCGCCAGTAGGGACATATAAGGATTGAGAGTTATAACCATCCCAAGATGCAAAATTAGCAAAGCCTCCAAAAGTACCAACTGAACGCATTGTATGGCTGTAATGTCGGCCTTCTCGACCATTATACATAAGGGCAACAGTTGTTAAGTTATCGCCAAACAATTCGTAACTCCAAGTTAAATTAGTCGCTATGATATGGCGTACTTCAAACTCAGAGTTAAATACCGTTTCTGATTGAAAGTCTGAGTTGGCAGGCATTGAATAACCTTCAAAAGCAACAAAGGCATTACCTGGATTAACTTCCGTAATATCTTGATAGGTATAACCCATGCTGAAATTAAAGTTACCATAATCGGTATAAAAGTTTTTATCTGCATTAAATGACCAAACTTGGCCTTCGCCTTCACCTGTATTTGTTAAGCTTAAATCAAATGGTGCTGGGGAGTCATAAATAGGTCGGCCATCAGGTGCAGTATCAACAGCTATCATATTTAACTCACGATAAATTGCAGCATCTTTAACTTTACTAAACAGCACATCGGCACTCAATTGCCAATTATCACCTAACATGCCAAGATTTTGTCGGCGTTCTATGCCTAGATTTAATTTCCAAGTACTTGGGATCTCGAAATTAGGATCGATACTATTAGTATCACTATTTCCACCACTAAAACCACCTGCTGCTAAAAAGTCTAATACTTCTTGGGGTGTATTTTTACCATCAAAACAAGGTCCGTCACAGCCTGCAAATGTTTTTCTGACACCATCATTGCCATAAGAGTTAGAAAGCCATACATTCGGCGCACCGCCACCAAATAACCCTATACCACCACGAATAATTGTATCGTCATCATAGGTATAATTAGCGCCAAAGCGAGGTTCAAATAAATCTAAACCATCATAGTTATTTTGATTATTATAACCATGACGCGTTACAAAATTTTCATTTAATACTGGTTTATCATCATTTTTATATTTGGTATATCTAAAGCCATAGGTAAGGGTTAAATCGTCAGTAATAAGCCATTCATCTTGCGCATAGAAAGTAGTTGTTGTGTATTGAAATTCATCAATAGCATCGCTAGCATCGCCAGTAAGTGAATTTTGGAATGCATGAAAACCGTCATTATTTTCAAATTTTTCAATACTATCAAATGTTGTCATGCCTAATGAGCCAAATACAAAGGTATTAACAATATCTAGTTTCTCATGTTCAATACCAAAAGTTAAAAAATGCTCATCATTTAAGTAATAATCAGCTTTAAATTTTAACATGTCTCTATCATTGGCCAGAGTATTAGCATGTCTGAACTGATCTGGGCCTATATATAGTTGACCACCATTGGGTGTACTAATTAGGAATTGGGCAAAGTTAGCACCCATTAACGGCACTTGCTCAGTGTTTACTTCTTTACGAGCATATTTAAACTCGGTAGATAAATCATCATTCCAATCAGAGAAAACTTGTAAGCTATAAGCGTTAAGTGATTCATTCATATTGTAGCGATTTGATTCTGCAGTTGCCCAGTTAGCATTGGGAAAAGTTTCAGCCCAAAAATCTCTTACTGTATTACCTTCATTATCTTGATAAGTAAGAGATGAACGATGATTATCGTTTATAAACCAGTCTAGCTTTAATAGTAGCTTTTCATCTTCTTCATCTGATGGGTTGTTATATCCACCAATATCATAATTCCATACATCTTGTGCTATTTGTGAAATTCGTTCGAAACCTCCTAAGGTCACCCCTATTTTTTCATTGGCTTCAACTACGCCATTTTCATTGTCTAAAGTAAATTGATAAGGTTTAGTTGCATCAAATTTTTCATAAGAAGCAAAGAAAAACAGTTTATCTTCAATTAATGGCCCGCCTAAAGTAAAGCCATAAATATCTTCAGAAAAATCACCTATATTAAGATTTTCTCCTTCGCTTTCATCACCAGTCATACTGTTATCTGAACGATAATAAAAAGCAGAACCATGAAATGCGTTGGTACCTGATTTTGTCACTATATTTACATTTCCACCTTGAAAATCACCATAAGTAACTTCAAAAGGTGCGATATTGACGGCTAGTTGCTCTATAGCATCGAGCGATATTGGCGTACGACGCCCCGGATATCCATTTTTATTTAAACCAAAGTCATCATTTTGTTTAACACCATCTACAGTTAAGCTGTTGCCACGTACATTACCACCAGCAATTGAAAGTGCAGGTCCGCCATCTGCAGTTGGGTCTACAACCATACGTGAATCACGTTGTAATACGGACTTCAAATCACGGCTAATTGCGGCAGAATTATTTATATCGCCTTCATTAAAGTCTTTGCTTGGTCCTTTTTTATAAGCGCCTGCCATAGACATTTGACCACTTACTTCAATACGCTCAATTTTTTGTACTGATTCCCCGACCAGATTTATTTTTGATACTTGACCTAATTGCAAAAATAAATTTTCTATATTATCAAATTTAAGATCTGTGCCACCCGATACAGTTACTGAATATGGCCCACCAACTGGTAATCCTTTCGCTTTGAATGCACCGCCATCAGTTGTCGTAATCGTTTTAACTTTTCCTGTTGATAAATGAGTTACTTGTATCGTAACACCAGCAAGTGCCATACCAGTTGAATCAACTACTTGGCCTCTGATTGCAGATGATGTGTCAGATGCCAATACTGGTAATTGAGTGAGCAATATAGACGATGCTATTATTGCGACTGCGATTTTATTGATCCGCATGTTGTTATTCCCATTGTTGTCAAATTTATGAGTATTATTAACCTGACAATAAAGTCAGGTTGTTTAAAATAACATCATTGTAAATTTAGGCAACTATTTTGAATTGAACAAAGGGTTAACCGGTTTTTAAGCAAAACTTAATATGTTTATAGAAACAGACTGATTACTATTATTACTTTTACTTCAAACCAAATAAAGCTTTAAAACTCATTGTATATTATGGGGTTATATGATATTGATTTATTTTAAATTAAAGATATTGATAAATAATGAAAAAAATAAAATTACATGGAAAGTATATTAAAATAGCTTTCATTGCAGCTACATTGGTTACAAGCTTTTTTACTCAGGCAAATTATGTTGAAGAAAAAATAACAATTGATAATCCAAAAACGTGTTTTAGAGGGCAGGTAGAAACATATGATAAATGGGTTAATTTTCTTTCTAATAAAAGCAAAAAGTTCAATAAAGAAAAATTTAATGAAAGATATCCCCAGATAAAGTTTGAGGAAATAAAAAGCACAATTGAATGTATTGATTTCACTTATCAGGTAGATGGTTTTACAGTGGCTGGTTTTTATTTGAAACCTAAATTAATAGATGATAAAAATCTACCTGTGATCATTTATAACAGAGGTGGCAATGGATCTTTTGGTACGACTAAATTTATTACAAAAATTGATAAGTTAGCAGAGCTTGCTAAACAAGGTTTTATAGTTGTCGGAAGTCAATATAGAGGCAGCTCAAAATATCTTAAAAATAATGGTAAAGATGAATTTGGTGGCGCGGATGTTAACGATGTTTTAGCTTTAACCAAAGTAATAGAAGGACTTCCTGAAGCTGATTCCAGTAGGATTGGCATGTATGGTTGGAGTCGTGGTGGTATGCAAACTTATATTGCAGCAAAGTCACTGCCAAATATTAAAGCCATTGCAGTCGGCGCAGGTAATAGTGATGAAGAAATGGCATTAAAAATACGTCCAAAAATGGAAAAAGTACTTTTAAACCGAGTGCCAAACTTTAAAGGGAATAGAACTATAGAATTGGAAAAACGTTCCGCTATAAAATGGGTTGATAAATTACCAAAACAAGCACCTATTTTGTTACTCCATGGCGATAAAGATTGGCGTGTCAATGTAGAGCAGTCTATACAATTAGCTGCAGCACTCAAAAAAGAGAATCATCCTCATAAGTTAGTGGTTTACTCTGGTGGAAATCATGGCCTGACTAAACATCGCAAAGAAGTAAATCAAGAAGTAGCAAATTGGTTTAAACAATATTTATAAATCAATAAAAGGGGCATATGCCCCTTTAGATCTTACAACTACCAAGCTTTATCTTGTTCAATGATTGCTTTTGATACTTGATCTTGCGGCAATACCATCATTCTTGTTTGATCTGTCAGAATAATATTACTTAAACTATAAGGCCCTTTTGTTAGGCCTGATACTTTAAAAGGCATAGATAAATTGCCATCATAAGATAAGAATTGAGCTACTTCAGCTGTAGCGATATCTATTTTTTGATTATTTAACGTATAACCTTGCAAGGTTGCTTTTACAGCAAAGCGACCTGCTTGTGCAATGCTTAAAGGCACAGTTACATTGATTAAACCTTTATTGCCAGATTGAATATTGATATCTGATGTCAGAATATTTGCTGTTTCAGCTGTTTGAATAAAAGGTACTTTAATCGTTCTTTTTATTTTATTGGCTAAATGATTCGCACTGACATCTAGCTCTACTTGATACAAGCCTTTTACAGCTCCAAGTTGCTCTAACTCATTTGAAAAGTCGATTTTTCCGTTGTTATATTTAAGTGCTATTGATTCACCTAAAGGACTAATTAAGCGCGCATTTACATCGGAGTTAGAAAGCTGTTTATTTGTTAGTTTTGCTTTAACGGTTAATTGCGGCTTAAATTGTTTTTTTATTTCAAGTGGTGCAGTTACATTCAATTTAAACGCGGAGTTTTTATCTTTTATATGTACGATATATTTATCATTCGCAATAAGAGGTTTAGCATATTTTAAAATACTAGGTGCAGCTAGTGAGGCATTTTGCACTTTTAACGCGATGCTGCCATCCTTAAACCCAGCAAGTGCCATCTCTTTTTGTGCTGCAAGTTGCACTAACTTTTGTTTATTAGGTACAAGGTTACCTCCTAATTTAATGTGATCTAACTCTAGGTTTTGAGGTTTAAATACTTCACCCTGATCAAATCTCGCTTTAGGTGTCAGTTTCACTAAAGTAGAAGCATCACTGAGGTAAACTTTAATGCCTTTATTGAGCTCTTCGCCAGTCACTACTTGCCAATATTCATTACTGGTATAAGTTTTTTTATTTGCTTTTGATACGTCAGTTTTATATGTCGATGGCCATTGGTAAAATGTTGCTTCATTGCTTTTAGCTTGTGCATTTACAGCACAAGAAATTGAAATAGCGAATATTGTAACTACTGTAGATAACTGATTTATTGTTTTTGAAGTTTTCATTGCCATCTCCTAAATGCGATTACGTAATAAGCTATCTAAACCAAAACACTTACGTCGACTTTGCTGGTGACTAAAGGGTTCACGGCCATTGGATTTCGATTTATCTGTGAACCAAACACTGCCAGCAGCTGATTGTGAGCTACAGTTTAAAAAGCCATCTGAACAATTATCTAACCAGTTTTGCGTTACTTCAAGTGCCACTTGATATTGATAACCACCACAGTAACTATCGCCATCCCAAATAGCTGAATCTACGTCACTACCGACAACAGACTCAAAAGTTGACTGTAAGTTTGGTCTGCCAGATGTACCAAATAACCATTGTTGATTATAAAAGCTCATCCAGCTGACTTGTTGTTGTTTAACTGCATCGCTGCCATAACCTAATAACCAGCCTAAGCTAGTTTCAAAACTGTTACCTGCAATTGCGGCATCAGCTAAAGGTGTTCCTGCACTTGATGGAGCTAATGCAATGGTATGTTTTACTTTGCTAATGATATCAGGATAACGACTATCGTAAGTTGGATTAGACAAAATCCAACGCACAATATTGCCACCATTTGAATGGGTGATGAGTTTTAGCTCTGTGATCCCTTGAGCTGAAATAAAGTCTGTTAAGCCCTGAGCTAGACAGCCTGATGCATTTTCATTCCACATAAACTGATCAAAATCACAATTTATTACGGTATATTTGTTGGAGTTGGGTAAGCCTTGCCTTACTGAATCAATAAACTCTGATGTCCAGTAGTCGTTTCTCGCATCGGTTTGCTTACCTGTACCATGAATGAATGCTAAGCCTGTATTTGCATTTGCGACACAAGTCATGAGTGAAGCAAAGATTAGTCCTGTTTTTATTGTTTTTTTCATTATATATTCCTGTAAATTGGTTGTGTATTTACTGGTTGGAGGTTCGACCTCCGATCACAATTTATACAATAAAGATTGAAAAAACAACATTGATTTACTATTTAGTTACATATGTACCAGTTTGAATTTTATTTGTTTCGCTTTTAACAATAGATGTTTACTGAGTTTTAACTCTAATTTCAAGGTGGTGATTTTTTATTTAGTCGGTTTTTTTTAAGAGTATATTTTAAGAATTAGCTAACAGGTTTATTATTTCAATAAATATCGCGCCAAAGCTTAGAGGTTAAATTGTTAGATGAAAATTATATTTTATTTATACGAGTTTTTTATTAGTTTTGTCGAAGTTTTAGGTGCGATTTATATAAATCTACTATACTTAAACTGTTTCATGAAGAAGCTCATAACGGAATGTTATTTAGCTTCGTTTTAGCTCACTTGCTAACCCTAGTGAGCTTCTTTTTACTTTAAATTATGGATT
Organism: Pseudoalteromonas sp. NBT06-2; assembly: GCF_002276045.1. Lineage (GTDB taxonomy): Bacteria > Pseudomonadota > Gammaproteobacteria > Enterobacterales > Alteromonadaceae > Pseudoalteromonas. Next base: position 14,880 of record NZ_NQMR01000066.1, read on the forward strand.
TAGGTTTCAATGGCTAACCCTACTGATTTCCTTTATCGGTAACCCAATTATCACAAAATAGAAATCTAATTAGAATAATAAGACTCGAACATGATATCGTTTATAAAACTATTTTCCTGAAGAGATGTACGAGGGGGAGTTTAAGCCAAACTCAATTCCTGTGAAGTATTAATGCGTATTTTAACGGCTAATCATCATGCGCCAAGTGTCGGTTTTATGCAGCTGTGGGATTTTATTGCTGTTAAAAATAAAATACCACTTTAAAGTGGCATTTTTCTTTTATTAAATCATTTTACGCCATGCATTAATTTATTGATTAATGGAGAGATAATAAATAAAAATAGTCCGGCTCCTGTGAGTAACCAAAAGCTAAAGCTAAAACCATTAACTGCAGATACAACTGTCATTCCTGTTTCACCGCTTATACTGCCAGCTAATATGCCTGAAAAATTATTACCTATGGCAGTACTTAAAAACCAACCTCCAAATGCTAAACCAGCCATAGAGGCAGGCACTAATTTACTGATCATAGATAGGCCAATTGGTGATAAACATAACTCACCTATGGTATGTAAAACATAACAGGCGGCTAATGGCCAAAGTGGAATTAAATTATTTGAGTTTAATAAGTTTTCTAAGGCATAAACTAAGACTAAAAAGCCTAATCCAGTGCCTAATAAACCAAGAGCAAATTTTTGTGGAATACTTGGTTCTATTTTTTTATTGGACATAAATAACCAGATCATAGAAACCAAAGGTGCTAAAATTAAAATAGCAACAGCATTAACAGATTGAAACCAAGCAATTTTAAATTCAAAAACGTCAGTTATATTTCTATCTACGATGTTTTGTGCCAAAAAGGTAAATGAACTACCCGCTTGTTCAAAAAACATAAAAAATATCACATTAAAAGCACACATAATTAAGCAGGCAAACATGCGATCTCTGGCAATTTTACCATCTTTCTTCGCGCCTTTAATAAGCATAAAGGCTAAACCGACAAATAATATAAATAATAACCAAGCTAAAACCTGTGCTCCGGCATAAGCCATTAAAATATATACAGGGCCAATAGAGGCAATGGCGCCTAAAATGACATAAAATAGGTTTTTAGTTCTTGTGGGGGTTTTCTTTATTGCGCCTACGCCTTTTAATTGTTTACGACCAATATAAAACCAGATATAGCTAATTAACATGCCAATGCCAGCGGCACCAAATACGGCTTTATAATTATCCATCATAGGTGTATCTGTTAAGGTACTTGCAAGCCATTGGGTAATGATGGGAGAGATCATCGCACCTGCATTGATCCCCATATAAAAAATACTAAAACCTCGGTCACGTCGGCTATCATTTTGCTCATAAATTTTACCAACAAGATTAGAAATATTTGGCTTAAATAACCCATTGCCAACTATGATAGTCGCTAGCCCAGCCATGAAAAAACTTTGATCTGGCAGCATAATCAAAAATAAACCAGCACCCATAATAAGTGCACCAATCAATATAGAATGTTGCGATCCAATTATTTTGTCAGCAACATAGCCACCAAAAATAGCACTACCGTAAACAAGGGCTAAATATGCGCCATAAGTATTAGAAGCAAAGGTTTGACCTGAAGCATCGCCATTAAAAAACTGAGCAACGATATAAAGGGTTAATGCCCAGCGAATACCATAAAAAGCAAATCTTTCCCAAAATTCAGCCATAAATAACATCCAAAGAGGTTTTGGATGACCCCATAAATCATCGTATTTAGTTGTTCTATTTTTGATTGCTTCTTGAGGGGAAGCTGCGGTTAAAGACGTCATATTCATCTCCTATGCAAATACTAAATAAATAAACTTCATATTTATTTAGCATTTTCTTGTTGTTTTATATGCTGGCACTGTATTTTTATTTAGCAATGAAGCATGTTTTTATTTTTTCGTTATTGATATTAATTGTTTTTATATAAGGCACTTGAAGTCTTGGTGAAGGCAGTAAAAATGTTCGGTGAAGGTTTGGTGAAGATGTTATTTTAAATTTGCCATTTGGTGAAGAAGCAGTGATTATAGGGTCTTAGGCTATATAGGATGATGTTGAGTGCGTGATCACAGCAATAAAATAACACGGTATTTATTTAAAGATTTGATCTTAGATATTCAAATAGGATCACTGTTTCGGGATGATGAGAAAATAGCTTTACCAAAATTAAGCTATGAATTGTTAGTTGCATTGGTTGACTCATCACCCGCTTTATTAAGCCAACAAGAATTAATGGAAAAAGTATGGCCTGATCGCGTAATAGGCGATGAAACATTAAAACAAAGAATAAAATTATTAAGAAAATCTTTAAATGATAATGCAAGTTCCCCTAAATATATTGAAGCGATAAGAGGACGAGGTTATAGATTAATACCTCAAGTAAAGCGAGAGTGTATTATTAAAAAAGCGCCATCGGTGATTGTTGATTTATCTGCAAATGATCGGTTTCCAGACTTAGCTTATGTAAAACTTACTGGATTATGGCGTAAAATTTATAAAATGGGTTTAGGTTTTTTTGTTATTTCAATTTGTTTAATAAGCTTATATGCATATCTTTATTCAGTAGGTAGTAGTAAATTACCGACTTCTCAATATGTCGCTTCAAATGAAAAATCTAAAGAAATTGAAGCTAAAAAGTTAGCATATGATTACTACATCAAGGGGAAAGACTATTATAAACGTTATCGTAAAATTGATAATGTTATCGCTATTGATTTTTTTAATAAAGCCATTGCGGCAGATCCTCAATTATCGTTGGCATATGCGGGATTAAGCCAGGCTTATAGCCAGCAATTATTTCAGTTTAATGGCAGTAATGAAGATAAAATAAAAGCGATTGATTATGCTTATCAAGCCATTACCTATGATAATCAGTCGGTTGAGTCTTATAAAGCGTTAGGTATTGCCTATTATGTCTCGGGCTGGTTATCAAAAAGTATTGATGCGCATTTAAAAGCTTTAGTTTTATCCCCGTTAAATACTGAGACTGTTTCTAATCTTGGATTTATCTATAGTGAACAAGGTCAGTTGAAAAAAGCGCTTACTTGGCATAAACAAGCATTGGTTTTAAATCCAAAGCATACTGTTAGCATGGTACATGCTGGACAAACTTTGGTCGGGTTAGGTTATTATGAACTAGGTGAAAAGTGGTTTAAAAAAGCAATAGAACGACAGCCAGATTATTTGTTAGCGACCTTTCATTTAGGGCAATTGAAAATTGAACTTCAGCAATTTAAGAATGCAAAAAATATTTATCTAAAAGCACTCAAACTTTATCGAAACAACCCATTACTTATGCAAGGTTTAGCTGATAGTTATTTTTATTCAAAGCAAAAAAAATTAGCCAGAGAAACATATAATAAAATATTAAAGAATAAAGATAATAAAGCGACGCAATATGTAAAGTTAATGGCTTTATTATCAAGCGAAAATGCTTCTAAATTACAAATAAACCAACTTACACTACAACTCAAAGGTGCATTAAATCAGGGGTCGGATAAAGCGCGACACAGTTATAACCTTGCTTTAATTTTTGCTTATCTAAAACAAAATGAGCAGGCAATTCGATATTTAGTACAAGCCGTTGAGCAAGGGTTTGTAAATATAAGTAAAATTGAAATACATCCATTACTAGCACACTTTAAAGACTTAAAAAGTTTTCAAAAACTGATTGAAAATATGAAGAAAAAACAAAATAGTGAAAAAAATAATTTGGATAATAGTTATTTTTTTAACTAGAAGAAAAGGTAAAACGCTACATAGCCACTTTTATCATGGGTATAATCCTGACTATAAATATCTTATAATTAGAGTAACTAAATGCGTAAATCCGATAAGAAAATAAATAATAATATTCGTAATATTTTAAATCAAGTATGTGAACAAGCATTAATCGAAGTAAAAAATTTTGTTTGGTTAACCCATTTGGTTAATTATGATAAATTCCCTGCTAGTTTAACGATTGTATGTGTATTTGAATTTAATGATGATTTAGTTCAAGCGAAAAAATCTGGAAGTGAAGCATTTTTATCTGATTTAATTGTAAAAAAGTTATCAACATTAAATATAAAAGTAAAACCGGAAAAACAAATTATTTTTGATACTGAGCAAAATTGTGAAAACGAACATAATGGAAATTGGCAGCTAAGATTACAGCCTTAAGGTTAAGATAAGAGAGAAAAATGAATAATAAAGTATCTAGTGAAACCCAAGGACAAGCATTAGCCGTTGCCAAAAGCATTAAAAAATCGGGGCAAACAAAAGAGCAAACTAAACTGATAGCGAAGGGCGTAGAGAAGGGGATTAGCGAATATAAAAAACAACAAAAAGTAAAATCTCGCCAAAGAGATAAATTAAAAAAGCAGCAAACGAAAGCTAAAATTAAAGAAAATATCACAGTTGAAGTCACAGATGAATTAGCCTTTGAATATAAAAGTTTATTACCTTGGATATTGCTTGTATTAAGTTGGTTTGGTTTTATTTTATATTCGTTTATTTAGCTCTCTTATACCCAAACTACTTCAAGATGCAGGATTCAGTTGGAATTAGAAATGCTTTAGGCAAGGCATTGATTGAAGAACATGGTTATTCCCTTTTCAAAATCAATAACGCTGCATAAAGTATTTATAAACCAACCTTACAGGGACTTCTGAGCAAATCATGCTCGTTGTTGCCTGCATGGATGTAGGTACTAGAGCAATGCAGGAGCATATTGCCGGTCCATCTTTTTTTAAGGGAGTAACCATTAATGCAAAGATGCGCCTAGATCATGAATTGCTCAGCAGTCCTGAACCTCACATCTTGAAGTGGCTTGGGTATAAGATAATGAAGTTTAATTTAATGGAAGAAATACCAATAAATATACAATAGCTGCGTTACTTTCAATCCCAATAGCCAGCGATTGGCATTGAAAGCGCCTTACGCTTGAAAGTTTACCCTAATTTAAATCTGATCACTCGCTTAATAGAATTAATATAAGATGCTGACGAAATCATTATCAGAGATTAATTAGATGCAGAATTTCATCCAGACACCGTTTCTGATATTAATTTAAGTGCTCTGCTATAAATAATTCAAGTATTGATATATTGATTAGGTAAGGCGAACAGGAATTCTGCGTCGACCAAAATTTTGACGTTCTTCACCAAAGTGACCATGAAGTATAGTGCCACAATAGTTGCAATGCCCTTTGCTATTTAAATTATATTTTCCTAACTGATACCAGTTTCGCTCAATTAATAATTTCTTACAGTGCGAACAATAAGTACTGTCGGAATCGGTATCAAATACATTGCCACAGTAAACATAATTTAAACCATAGCTCAAAGCGATTTTTCTAGCTCTTAAAAGTGTTGTCAGTGGTGTCGTTTCTTTATCTAACATTTTAAAATCTGGATGAAAGGCACTAAAATGCAATGGAATATTAGGCCCTAAATTTTCAGCGAGCCATTGGCACATTTCATTTAATTCTTTATCGCTATCGTTTTCATCGGGGATCAATAAGTTAGTGATTTCAAGCCAAGTATTAGTTTCTTTGTGTAAATAATTTAAAGTATCTAATACATTCTGTAGATGTCCGTGGCAAATTTTATGATAGAAGTTTTGTGTAAATCCTTTTAAGTCTATATTAGCGGCATCAATATGGTTATAAAATTCAGCTCTAGGGTCATCACACATATAACCAGCACTAACTGCAATGCTTTTTAATCCGAGTGCTTTTGCTGCAATCGCGACATCTATCGCATACTCCATAAATATAACCGGATCATTATAGGTGAAAGCTAAGCTCTTACATCCATGCTTGGCTGCTGATTGAGTAAGTTGTTCAGGGCTTGCACCATTACATAAAGTATCAATTTCACGAGATTTACTGATATCCCAATTTTGGCAAAATTGGCAACTGAGATTGCAACCCGCAGTACCAAATGACATCACACTTGAACCTGGATAAAAATGATTAAGTGGTTTTTTTTCTACAGGATCAATGCAAAATCCTGAAGAGCGACCATAACTGGTCAGTACTATTTCCCCTTGATGATGCATTCTAACAAAGCAAGCACCTCGTTTTCCCTCGCGTAAAGAGCAATGTTTTGGGCAAACACCACAGGTTACTCTGCCATCATCTAATTTATGCCAATATTGTGTTGGAAAATAGTCTATAGAAGATTTATTAGTTTTTGAGCTAACCATAATGGCAATACCTAAATTGCAGCTATACTATAATGATAGTTAATTTTAGGGTATTTAGGGGATGAAGTATCGGGATCCGGCAGTTGCTGGTAGCTTTTATTCTAAAAGCAAAGAAGTACTTCAATCAGAATTAACCGACTTAATGTCATACACACCAGATCCAAGCTTAAATGTTAAAGCTTTGATAGTACCTCATGCTGGGTACTTTTATTCAGGCGCTGTTGCAGCTCAAGCATACTCATATATTAATCAATCAGAGATAAACCCAAAAAAAATTATTTTACTAGGACCTAATCATAGAGTTGGACTTTCGGGGTGCGCCATTCCTAGTGATGATGGGTTTATAACACCTTTAGGTAAAGTATCAGTCGATAGACTATTTTGTGACATATTACTTGAAAAAAATTTCGTAACTGAAAATGACAATGTTCATACTTGGGAGCACTCTTTAGAAGTACAACTTCCTTTTTTACAGTATTGTTTAAATGACTTTGATATTTTACCCATACTTGTAGGTCAAAGTGAAGTTGAAAAAGTCGCTGATATGCTCTCATTTTTACTAGATCAAGATGATTTTTTTATTATTGTTAGTACTGATTTAAGTCATTTTAATCCCTTAAATAAAGCCAATAAATTAGATGAAAATACCATAGCGAACATTATCAATATGCAGTGTGATCTCCTGCCGAATCAAGCATGCGGCTGTCATGCATTAAATGGTTTTTTAAATTTTAGCAAGGCTAAAAACTGGAATATCAAGCTCGTTAATAAAGCAAACTCAGGGAAAAAAAATAGTATTAAAAATGAAGTGGTAGGTTATGCCAGTTTTGTCTTGTTCTGAATTGAGCCAAGATGATAAAGACCAGTTATGTGAACTGGTTCGTCAGTCTTTATTATATTCAGTAAAAAAACAACAGTATATCCCTTCTCGAGTTCTTGTTTCAGAAGCGTTAATTCAAAAAAAAGCCAGTTTTGTGACGCTTTATACACAAGGGAATTTAAGAGGCTGTATAGGAACATATATCGCTGATACACCTTTGTATAAAGATGTGTGTGATCATACTTATAGCAGTGCTTGCGAAGATCCGCGTTTTTTACCTTTGACAGAAAGTGAACTTAATACTGTGAGTTTTCATATTTCAATATTATCTGAATTAATTGAAATCGAAAACCTAAGTGAAAATCAATTATTGGTAAAACTAAAACCTAAAATAGATGGATTAATGCTCAAGCACGGCGGTAGACGTGCTATTTTTTTACCTTCTGTATGGGAACAGTTAAGTACAGCAGAAGAATTTGTCACAGCCTTAAAGCAAAAAGGGGGGTGGGCTAAATCATTTTGGACTAATGATTTTAAAATATACTTATTTCAAGCTGCGAGTATAGAGGGCGACTTTTAATTTTATATATGAGTTTAAAAAGTATTCTTTACCGTTATTAACCATTGCGCAGACTCAACATCTTGAGATTTATCTAATGGAATAGATAAGTCTATATGTATTACTGTTTTAGAATTAGCCTTTGAAGGGGCTAAGCGTAATCCTATACCGATATCTTTGAGAATATCACCATTAATGCCATTATCTTTATTTGAATTCCATGCTCTGCCAATGTCAAAAAAAGCAGCGGCGCCAACGCTAAATAATTGCAAGAAATTATATTCCCAATAATAACGTTTTTCTAAATTAAATAAGAAACTTTGTTCGCCACTTTGATAATGAATAGGGTAGCCACGTAGGCCAGTATCACCACCTAAAGTTAATTGGTTATCTAAGGTTAAGTTTTTACTATATTGTACTTTTAGTTTAGCGTACCAAGAATGACTTACATTAGTGTTGTAATGCAATTGCGTGGATGTACTTAATAGGGCATTTTCTATATCGTCATGTTTAAAATTCCAATATCCATAAAACCCAGCATTAAAACGCCATAGAAGATCTTTTGACTGAAAGTGGGCTTTATCTACCGATGCTTGATAAATGAGTCTATTATCATCGTTGGATAAATTATTATTGGTATATCCCAGTTTTGCTGAAAAATCCCAACCTAGATTTAAGTCTTCAGTGCGGGAGATAGAGTCAAAGTTATTTATTTTTATATAATTATCTTCAAACCACCTCATCGACAGAAAAGGGTAGTTGAGATTGCGACCCTCGGGGATAGGCATAGTTGAGTTGATTAACTTTGAAAATTTATGTTTTTCAATTTGATAGCCAAATGAAACTCTTCTGATCCATGTTTTTTCTCTTGAAGAGAGGCCAAAATGAAACTTGCTGATTTTGGTGTTTTGTGAAAACTCAGAAATGACTTTTCCGCGATTATAAATTTGCTCAGTACGTTTATTTGAAGAAGTAATTGCACCATAACTATAAGGTGTATTTAAGGCAAAAAAAGGATAATTGATATCATAGTAATAATGTTCGCCATCTGAGTTATCTGAATACTCTATATGGCTACGATATCTCGAATTTAATATATTGGGATCATCATATATAAATAAATATCCATCGCGATCTACATTAGATGTTTTTGAAATAGAAATACGTTTACCTAGTCCAAATAAATTTGAATCTCTAAAACCTATTTTTGATTTGTTTTTACCGCCAGAACGACTGAAATTTATTTCGGGTAGTAATGTCCAAAGCTCTTTGGTGATAATACTTATATCTATGGTGTTATGACAATTTATTTTAGCAGTAATTCGAGCATCGTATAAATAGGATGTATTTCTTAATAAACGTTCAGATTCTAATAATATTTCAGGGGAATATGATTCACCAGATGTAAAAAGCAGTTGTGCGCGAATGACCTCTTCTTTTGTTGAAAGATGAAGTTTATTTGCTAAACGAAACAATGCAATATCTTCATTTGAGTCTGATGTATCAAAAATATCTAGGCGTTTGAGTGTTATTTCACCTATTTTTAAGCCCGGTAATGCTTTGGGCAATATATGGGGGTTATCTAATAATGAGTGCTGATTGGTATTAGACCTATCATCTTTCGGTGTGTTTGATTTGCAACTGTTAAGCAACTCTAGTGGCAATGAGGTATCTTGGGAGAAGCCAGGTATTGCACAAGTAATTAAATAACTAGTTGATAATATAGTTAATAATTTAATTTCAAAAACACTCTTTCTTTTAAAGTATATACTTTTAGTGTATAGCAATAGTTTTTTTTTGCTTGATATTTAAACGTCTATTTATATCATTTTAACTTTAAATTAAAAAACAAGTCGAATATCAATTACTTATTAGATATTGATAAAGTTCAGGTAATAAGGCTTCAGCTTCAATACCATCAGCAGTAATCCAAATACTTTCGCTATAATGTTCAAAATTCAAGTTAAATCTTTGATTTATAAATGTAAATCTCATAAGATGAATGTCAGCACCTTGTTCAAACTCGCATTTTGAAAAAGTATCGTGATGCAAAAAGGTGCTTGCCCATAATTCAAAATCATCATCTTGAGGTGGAAGTTCGTTTAAAATTAATAATAATTGATTTTCAATATCAAATTGAATCTTTGTCATTTCATTACCTAAGTGCATAAAAAAATAAAAGAGTCGTATTTTACAAAAATAAAATTATAACTCTCAGATTTTATTAATAAGTTGTTTTTTTGCGTTAACGCAAAGTTTTTTTTAGTTTTATATTCTACACTAAATAATAATCATATTAATTAAGTGACTATAACCACTTATACTAATTTGATTAAAACAATTAAATTAAGCAATGTGAGTAAGTAAAAATGATAAAAAAATTATTAATCGTTTCAGGGTTAGCACTAACAACAATTAATACACAAGCAGCAGACGTTGCTGCAGGAAAAGCTAAATCAGGTATGTGTGCGGCATGTCATGGTGCAGCAGGTATCAGCAGTGTTCCTATGTATCCAAATTTAGCTGGTCAAAAAGCGGTGTATCTTGAAAAACAGTTAAAAGCGTTTAAAAGTGGTGTGCGTAAAGACCCTGTAATGGCACCTATGTCTATGGGGCTATCTGATGCTGATATGGCTAACATTTCAGCATATTACGCTAGTTTGAAATAGTGTATTATACCCAAGCCACTTCAGGATGCGTTTTTCACTCCAACTGAATTCTGCATCTTGAAGTGTTTGGGTATATAAACAAACCATTTAAAAT
>NZ_NQMR01000067.1 GCF_002276045.1 Pseudoalteromonas sp. NBT06-2
TGTTTGGGTATATAAACAAACCATTTAAAATATCTTTGAGTGGTTTGATTTATAAAGTCATTCTGGAAAACTAGAAGCTTAACCTTTTGCTAAATAGTTTTGAATAGTTGTTAAAAATTCATGACCGTATTTAGTTAACTTAGTGAAACCCACACCGGATACTTTCAAGAAATCAGAATCATTGGTTGGTAACTTCTGAGCCATCTCGGCTAATGTAGCATCATTAAATACCACATAAGGCGGCAAGTTTTCATTATCAGCAATAACTTTTCTTAGAGCGCGTAATTTAGCAAATAATTGTTTATCGTAATTAAATCGTGCCAGTTTATCTTTGTATACATGCTTAGCATTTAAGCGAGGTTCAGCTAAATTTAGTTCATATTCACCTTTAAGAACAGGTCTTGCAGCTTCTGTTAAACGTAAAATTGAACCTAAAGTAATATCTTGGCGTAATAAACCTTGATGAACAAGTTGGCGTAAAATACTAAGCCAGTATTCTTGAGACTGTTCTTTTCCGATACCAAAAATAGATAATTCATGATGATTATTATCTCGCACTCGGGCTGTATTTGCGCCTCTTAATAGTTCAACCACATACCCCATGCCAAACCTTTGATCTGAACGATAAACTGAAGATAAAGCTTTTTGTGCAACGACAGTGCCATCAAATTGTTTTGGGGGATCTAGACATATATCACAGTTACCACAGGCTTCTCTTTGATATTCTGAAAAGTAATTTAATAATATTTGTCTGCGACATGTTGGTGCTTGAGCGAAGTTAGCCATAGCGCTAAACCTTTGCTCTTCTACTTTTTTTCTTTGTTCATCTTGGATATCTTCAAAAAAGCGTTTAACTCTTGGAATATCTGCAGGATCAAAATATAAAATTGCTTCAGCAGCTAATCCATCGCGGCCAGCTCTGCCAGTTTCTTGATAATAAGATTCAATATTTTTAGGGATATCATAATGAACAACAAATCTAACGTTAGGTTTATTTATGCCCATGCCAAAGGCAACCGTGGCTACTACAATATGTATATCATCACGAGAAAACGCAGTTTGTACAAATTCTCTTTGAGCATTTTCCATTCCTGCATGATAAGCTGCCGCGTTATACCCTGCATCAGAGAGTTTAGCTGCAATATCATCAACGCGCTTACGACTGGTGCAATAAATAATGCCGCTTTGACCTTTTTGTCCACGTAAATAACGCAACAGTTGTGATAAAGGTTTAAATTTTTCTTCCAAGGTGTATCTAATATTAGGGCGATCAAAACTGCCAGTATGAATATGTGGGTTTGTTAAGCCTAATTGAATAACAATATCTTGGCGAGTAGCGGTATCTGCCGTTGCTGTTAGCGCCATCATAGGAATATTAGGGAAGTACTGCTTTAATTGTTGTAAACGGCAATAGTGAGGCCTGAAATCATGTCCCCAATGAGAAACACAATGGGCTTCGTCTATGGCGAATAAACTGATATTTAAATGTCTAATGCGTTCTAAAAATGCATTTTGTAAAATTCTTTCTGGAGCTACATAAAGTAATTTAATTTCAGCTCTATATAATTGCTGAAAAATGTCTTGTTGTTCTTGATATGATTGGCTTTGGTTAATATAAGCGGCAGAAACGCCAGCAGCTTTAAGTTGCGAAACCTGATCTTGCATTAATGAAATTAAAGGCGAAATAACAATTGTTAAACCAGGCATTAATAATGCGGGAATTTGATAACAAAGTGACTTTCCGCCGCCTGTTGGCATCAGTACCAAGGTGTCTTGGCTTTGCATTGCAGCATCTATAACAACATCTTGACCAACTCTAAAATCATCGTAACCAAAAACTTCTTTTAATATATCCTTGGCTGATTTTTGTTGGTTTGCATGTGCTATAACTTCTTGGGGTTCACTCATCTATTGATCTGGCAGATTGTTATCTAAAAAACATAAAATGCATTTTAGAGTTTTTTAGTTTGATTGTCTTTAAATCTGTTTGCTTATTTAATTAATAAACGAAAGCTTTCACATTTGTAAGTATATTAGGTGTATTGCTATAAAAGAGTTTTACAGTTAATGAGTTGTTTATATTAAAGATAAGTTTTGATTGTATTTAATTGATTACAAAAAAGTACAAATGATCTCAATGTTTATTTTTATTTATTTATCTTATTTTTTTAAAAAGCCGTGAAAAGCTATCCAAGGCAATGGTCGATCAGATATTATGCGCCTCTCAATTCCAAGGTGTGATAATTTAATGACAAGTACGCAACAAAAGCAGGGTATATATTACGCGTTAGCGGCTTTTATTATGTGGGGGTTAGCGCCAATATATTTTAAATTAATTGATTCAATTGGTGCATTAGAGATTTTAGCCCATCGTGTTGTTTGGTCGTTTGTTTTTATAATGATCATAATTGCAATAAAGCAAAATTGGTATAAAGTTCAAAGCATTTTTAAACAACCTAAGCTTTTATTAATGTTATTACTTACCTCTACTTTATTAGGGTTTAACTGGGGCTTGTTTATTTGGGCGGTAAATAGCGGGCATATGTTAGATGCCAGTTTAGGCTATTATATAAATCCTTTATTCAATGTACTGCTGGGGATCTTATTCTTAGGTGAAAGGCTAAGGTTACTTCAGGGCACTGCTGTTGGCCTAGCTGCTTTAGGAGTTATAATTCAGCTTATAAGCTTTGGTTCATTCCCTGTGATTGCTTTAGGTTTAGCGACATCATTTGCTATTTATGGCTTATTAAGAAAAAAGATGGCAGTTGAGTCCTTGCCAGGTTTATTACTTGAATCAATTATTTTAGTGCCAATCGCTTTGGTGTATTGGTTTTTTTATGTGGATTCATCAAGTGCAGATTTAACAGCTAATAACTGGCAGCTTAATGTATTATTGATTAGTGCCGGCGTAGTAACAACATTACCTTTGTTATGTTTTACAGCTGCAGCTAAGCGTTTGCAATATTCAACAATCGGATTTTTTCAATATATAGGGCCTAGCCTTATGTTCTGTTTAGCTGTGATATTTTATGGTGAAACAGTGGGTACAGCTCGATTATTTACATTCGGTTTTATTTGGGCAGCGCTTGCTCTTTATACATGGGATGCTTTTAGTGGCAGTAACAAGAAGAAAAACTCAATTTAGAGCTCGTCTTCGTCACAAATAAGTCTGTTACGGCCAGATTCTTTGGCCGTATATAAATGTTTATCTGCTATTTTTAATACTTCATCAATGTCGTAGTCATTTTGCTGCGTTAAGCCGATAGATATAGTGAATGACACATCATATATTTTTGTTTGATCTAAATGATATCTAAACGATTCCAAACGTTTTTTCGCAGAACAGAAGTCAATATTATCAAAGTATATTGCAAACTCTTCACCCCCGAATCTAGCAATAAGTTGATCAGCAAATAATTTCATGAATATTTTAGCTAATTCTTTTAGTACTTCATCGCCTACATCATGTCCTAAGCTATCGTTTATGGATTTAAAGTGATCTATATCTATCATGGCTAAAATAAGTGGAGTGTTATTTGATTTTTGTATATCAGAAAGTACTTTTGCTTGCTCAAAAAAATATCTACGGTTTGGCAGATTTGTTAAGTAATCTTTATTTGCTTGCTGTTTTATTGTCGCAATATTATCAATCATTTCGATATTTTGACTTAAGCGACAATAAAATTCTTCAGGATAAAAAGGCTTTCTTAAATAATCGTTAGCACCACTTTTTAAAAACTGTGCTGATACGTAATTATCTTTTGTGCCTGAAATACCAATTACTATCTTTTCATCATTATTAAATTTTTTCCGGATTTTACCTGTTAAGGTTATACCGTCCATAATGGGCATTTCATTATCAGTGATAATCACTTTAATATCGGGATATAGTGCTAGTTGTTCTAGTGCAAGTTTACCATCTGCAGCTTGTGCAACTTTATATTTATGTCGAACAAGTAAATTATTTAAATGATTTCTTGTCGCTAAAGAATCGTCAACAATTAATATATGCACGTCTTTATTTTTAGGCAGTCTAGTGAGTTGTGTTTCAAGGTACCTGTAGGCCTGATGACTTTCTTTAGTTATATAGTCAACAATAGGATATTGGGATACATAGTCACGGGTGCTATTATCGAGTTTTCCTGTCATCACAATTGTAGGAATTTCAGCTCCTATTGTTAAAGGGATCGCTTCTCCATCAGGCGCATCCGGTAATACAAAATCAACAATGGAACAAAAATAATTATTGTGCTCAATAAGTTCAATCGCTTCAGCTAAGCTGCTGGCTACATCAACTTCAAAACCTATTTTTAATCCTATATGCTTTTGTACTTTAGCAATAGTGGGAGTGTCTTCAATTATAAGTAGCTTATAAGTCACTATTATCCTTTTAATACAATGTTCAGTTTTAAACTTGTTCTTTATAGTGTAGTTACAGAAATTAATAATGTGGATTTTATGATAATTTAAATTTTGAACTAGAATTAATTTAGGTTGTAATATTTCTGTCATCTAATCATGACACAATGCGCCCAGATTTTAGAACTACTTCTGAACTAATTTGATTCTTTGAGGAATTTATTATGAAAATGGCCAAGACTGCACTTGCTGTTTCTTTAGTTACTTTATTTGCACAACCTGTGATGGCTGTTGATCTTACTGTTTATGGTAAGGCTAACGTAACCGTTCAATCATCTGATGACGGTGATGGTTCTTTCACTGAAATTAAAAGTAATGCCTCTCGTTTTGGCGTTAAAGGTGGTCAAAAATTAGATGATGAATTATCAGTTGTTTATAAAATGGAGTGGCAAGTTGATGTTTCTGACGAATCAGGTGAAAAAAATCTAAAATCAAGAAATCAATATGTAGGCCTTAACGGAAGCTTTGGTGAAGTCTTAATTGGTCGTAATGATACAGCACTTAAACAATCACAAGGTAAAATTGATTTGTTTAATGATTTAGAAGCTGACATTAAAACTTTATGGAAAGCAGGCGGTAATGGCGAAAATCGTATGGGTGATTCTATTACTTATAAAACTCCTAAAATGAATGGTTTTCAGTTTATTGGTACCGTGATAGCTGAAGATACTAAAGATGCTGATAATGGTTATTCTGCCGCACTTTTGTTTGGTGATAGCAAACTAAAAAAATCAAAGATATTTGCATCGTTTGCAGCTGATAGTGATGTTAAAGGCTACGATATTATGCGCGCTACAGTACAAAGTAAGCTGGGTGATATTAAATTAGGTGCGATGTACCAAACACAAGAATCTACAGGTGAAGTTAAGTATGAGTCTGACGGTTATGCTTTAAATGCAGCATATGGCCTAGGTAAAGCAACACTGAAAGCACAATATCAATCAATTGATTTTGATGGCGGTGACAATAAAAATGTTGTATCTGTAGGTGTTGATTACAAACTAGCTAAAAATACTAAGCTATTTGGTTTTTACTCTACTTTTGATAACGATTCTTCAGAAGATGAAAGCTACTTAGGTTTAGGTATCGAATACAAATTCTAATAATATAGTTATACGTAACTTAATTATTGATAAAAAAGCTTTCTAATTTAGAAAGTTTTTTTATTTTATTGTATTTTTATAATAATTTTAAAAGTACATATTTATTGTATGGCGTTTCAATATTATATTGTTTTGCTAACTCTACGATATAGCCTGATATCGCTGATATTTCGGTCAGCTTACCTAAGTTGTGATCTCTGTTCATTGAAGAATAATTTTTCGCCGTTGTAGACATGACTGCATAGGCCAAATTTAATGTTTTTGAAAAGCTGATATCAATACCTTCATTTTGCGCAACTAAATAAGCTTCATGTAATAATTGAAAAACCTCTAACGCAAACCTTGGTTGGTTGAGTGCACCATTTTTAACATTGTAAATTGCAGATAATGGATTGATCGCAATATTAATCATTAATTTACGCCACAATAACTGCTTAATATTTCGAGATAAAACCATCTGTGGAATACAGTTTGATAAAGCCTTAAAAATCATTTTTCGATTATTGATTGCAGGCTGATTTATAGGACCTAACGTACTTGTGCCAAATCCAGTATGTATTACATGGTTAGGTTTAGGTTTATAAGCGCCCATAGTCGTAGTTAAAAAAAATAAGCTTTGATTTTCGATTAAATGAGGTTTTATCTGCTCTATGGTTCCCATACCGTTGTGACATAAAATGATTACAGCGTTATTTGTTAATCTATCTTTTATGCTTAAAAAAGCAGTTAATACATCATAAGACTTAGTTGGAATAATTAAAAAGTGAATACTTTCATTATTTTTTTCACTGTGTGTTAATGCAATTTGTTCGATTAAAGTATTGTTTTGATAATTAAAAGTAGTTTCTTTTTGATTACCTCGAAGACAAAGTGAGACTGAATTTGAAGTGTTTTTTGTCAGGTAATGACTTAGTAATAAGCCAATAGCACCTTTTCCTACAATATGTATTTTAGAAGAAGGAATTAAGCTTGTTCTATTTTTTTCTTTTTGCATTTTTTTTGCCAAATCCAATAACTACTGAAATAAAATGTTGCGCCTAATACATCAGCTATAAAATCAGGAAAAGAAGCTTGGCGGTGGGGTAAAGTACTTTGCATCATTTCAATGCCTGCGCCATAGCTGGCTAATAACAAGATATGTATCCAAATATGTGCTTTAAATGCGCGGTGCATTATACCTGCTAATACAATAAAAATACTAAAGTGGGCAACTTTATCAATATGAGGGAATAGTTGGGCAACGTTTTTTACTTCTTTTGCGAATAATGCGGTACAGGCTATTAACACAGTTAAAAACAGCACTTGATATAAACGTCGAGTCACAAAACATTCCATTAAAGTTAATAAGGACCATAATTATATCAAACAAAACACAGTAAAGCTTTGTTCAATTTATGACGCATGGGTATAATTCATAAATTATAAGAGTATAAATTATTTTTGGAGAAAACCATGCCTTCTTTTGATGTTGTATCTGAAGTTGAAATGACAGAAGCTTTAAATTCAGTCGATAACGCTAACCGTGAATTAGAAACGCGTTATGATTTTCGTGGCGTAGAAGCATCGTTCAAATTAACAAAAGAAACGATTTTAATGAAAGCCGATGCTGAATTTCAATTAACACAAATGTTTGAAATATTAGCAAGTAAAGCGGTTAAACGAGGCTTAGATGTAAAAAGCTTTGAGTTAGAAGATATAGTACATACAGGTAAAACATTCAGCCAAGAAGTCACTATTAAGCAAGGTATTGAGCAAGATATAGCTAAAAGGGTAGTGAAAAAAATCAAAGATGCAAAGCTAAAAGTGCAATCAGCGATTCAAGGTGATGAAGTACGTGTTACTGGTAAAAAACGTGACGATTTACAACAAGCTATGCAGCTTATACGCACTGCTGAATTAGGTCAGCCTTTCCAGTTCAAAAACTTCAGAGATTAATACTGCGAGTAAATTAAACTGAGCGAGCAAAATATATTTTTGCTCGTCTATTTTAAGTTCAACCATGATAAAGCTTATAGCAACGCTCAATCACTTTATTATTTATTAGGTTGTATAACAACATAATGATTTTACTGGTTAAATTTTATTAAAAAGACTGGAGAGAAAAAAGTTCTATGCTCGTAAATGAAATAAGAATAGTTTAGTTTTCTTTGGCTATGAGCTCAACTAACAAAAAAACGTGAGTTTTTATCACGCCACAAAACTACAGCATCGATAAAATCTCGTAATTTTTTTGGGTAAAACCGTTGTTTTGCATACAATAAATAAAAATGGTGAGGTGAACTATGCCACATCGGTAATACTCTTACCAGTTGACCACCATGGAGTAAATCTTCAACAATCGGAAATGGTAAGCTGGCAAGCCCATCACCTGCAACAGCTAAGGTTACAATAACCTCATAATTTGAACATGATATTTTACCTTGGGTTGGGATTACAACCTTTTGCCATTCATTAGAATACAAGATCAATTGGTTCCAATTAGAGTTAAAGCTATTTTGTATACATTCGATATTAATTAAATCAGCTGGTGTGACTATTGATTGATCATTTAACCAGTCAGGAGAAGCAACAAGTACATTTTTCATTAAGCCAAAATCTTTCGAAATTAAATTATCGGGAAGGTGATTATTCGTTCTTAGAGCCACATCAAAATCACCGAACTCTACATCTTTAATGTCAGTAGAAAAATCTAGTTCAATCTTCACATTTGGATAACGGCTTCTGTACCCTGCAATCATATCAATACATAACTTATCACCAAGACTGGTAGGTGCGGTGAACCTAATGTGTCCTCGGTCTTCTTGTTGCAGCTCTTTAATGTTTTTTGAAACTCTCAACATCAAAGTTTCTATTTGCTGGGCTGTTTCGAATAGCTCATGGCCCGCTTCCGTTAGAGAGACATTTCTTGTGGTACGATGTAATAAAGAGCATTCTAATTGCAGTTCTAATGCTTTTATGTGGCGCGATACCAACCCCTTTGAAACCCCTAAGCTTTCTGCTGCAGCTGAAAAACTTTTAAGTTTAGCTACTTTGAGAAATGTCTCTACATGCGCAATATTCATATTAACTCCAAAAAGTAAACAGTATTGTCAAAATTTGCTGTTTTTCATACATTGTTACCAGTCTATAGTATCAATTGTTGAACAAACAACGTAACTCATTTGGAGAAAAGTGATGAAAATTGCAGTTATAGGTGCTAGCGGTTCGGTTGGCAAGGCAGTAGTCGAATTATTAGAAATAGAGCATGAAGTGATCAAGCTTGGTTCAAATCATGGTGATATCAAATTAGATATTAGTAACCGTAAATCGATAAGAACAGCATTTGATAAAATTGGACGTGTTGATGCGATTATTAATGCAGCAGGAACTGTCGCATTTAAACCCTTTGGTGAATATACCGATGAAGATTGGGAGGTAGGTCTGCAAAGTAAATTGATGGGACAAATTCGTTTAGCGGAAGAAGGATCTAACTATCTTAATGATGGAGGAAGTATAACTCTGACTTCTGGTATAACTGCAGATTACCCTATTCGTTTTGGAATAAGTGCCGCTGTGGTTGGGGGGGCAATTGAATACTTTGCTAAATCAGCAGCACTGGAAGCACCAAGAGGGATCAGAATAAACGTAGTAAGTCCGACAGTATTGGATGAATCACTTGCTGCGTATGGTGACTTTTTCCCTGGATTTTTAAGTATACCAGGTAAAGAAGTTGCTAAGTTTTATAAACGTTCAATTCTTGGGATAGAGAACGGTCACGTATTTAAGTGTTTCGCAGGAAATAGCTAATCTTCACTGAATAAAATAACAATCTGAGTTACAATGGCTCGCAATTATTGGTGATTTAGTTTTTGCAGAATTTAAATGACTTTTCTGATCATTTTTTAGTTTTTCTGCCGAACTTTTGTAGTTCACCTGATTTTTAATTTTACCAGAAGTAAGCTTATTTGAAAGCATCATATTTTTTAGGCAATTGATAATCGTCACTTTCAAGTTGTCTCATTATAGATTAAATTCTTCAACCATCACGGCTTCGAATCAACTGAATACTGTTAACACCTCTTTGAGTAATTATCTCATTAGTATTAGTTCGGTAAACATGAAACTGATACTGTGAGCAACATTTCCAATAATGATTGTTTTCGCCTCAATTTCTCTTTCATCAAACGAAATAATATGTTCCTGAGCAAATTGATTTTCAAACTCTTTTACAATATCAGAGAGTAACCTAACTGACGGCTTTCCTTTTTTGACTTGATGGAATGTTGCTAAAGTCTGGCTTAAAAATTCTAAAAATTTTGGGATCGCTGTAATTTCATTAGATTTGTTATCTACTTTTTGTTGACCTAGTACTAATCCATTTCCACAACTCCATGCATTGACCACATGAAGTGAATTCTCTCTATCTTTCGTTGTAAAGCTGCCTCTGGCGACTTTTCCATCACATCTAACATCACACCTATTTGTTTAGCAATATCTTTTACCCAATTTACAAAGTATTTTTGAATACAGCTTGGACTGATCCTACTTAGTACGCGAGCAATCGAATCATGTGTTGGTATGCCATTTTTAAAAGGAAGCTATTGTCTAACCATTTAATTTAACATGCCCAAAATCTTCTACATCTTCTACATCTTCTATATCTTCAGCACCTTATAGCACAGAGCATACAGCTAGAAATAAGATATCGATTAACTGGTGACGTTTATTTGATTTTCTAGGGTCTTCTATTTTTGAAAAGTGAGTGATGAAATTACTTCCCATACTGGTAAACCTTTACTTTATTGTTTCCCGATCTGATCTTCAATCTCTAAAATAGTTTCATCTAAATTATCTTGCCCTGCAGGAAATGATTGGAAAAGCCATTTTTAATTAAGTGAAAACTAAATCACCAAGAATTTCTGAATTTCGATAATTAAGATAGGATCTTTGGATATTATCGCGTATAATTCGCGCCCACTTATATCGGATGTCCTTTCATTCGTATAAACCATATTCTTTTAATTTATTGGAGCAAATAAGATGGCTTTAGAGCGTACTTTTTCAATCATCAAACCTGACGCAGTAGCTAAAAATTTAATCGGTCAAATCTATAACCGTTTTGAAACTGCTGGCCTGAAAATCGTAGCTTCTAAAATGGTACACCTTTCTCAAGAGAAAGCTGAAGGTTTCTACGCTGAGCATTCTGAGCGTCCTTTCTTTGGTGCTTTAGTTTCATTTATGACTTCTGGTCCAGTTATGGTGCAAGTTTTAGAAGGCGAAAACGCTGTTCTTAAAAACCGTGAAATTATGGGAGCTACTAACCCTGCTGAAGCACTAGCTGGTACTATCCGTGCAGATCTTGCTGATAGCATCGATGAAAATGCAGCTCACGGTTCTGATGCTTTAGAGTCTGCTGCACGTGAAATTGCTTATTTCTTCGCTGATGAAGAACTTTGTTCGCGCACTAGATAATTTCTTTGTAGTGACAGCTTAGGCTGTTTAGCTACACGGATTGTAGAAAAGGGCTTTATGCCCTTTTCTTGTCTTTTTTATAAATAAATCATGTGGTTTTGAGTTATTTATAAAGTAGATAAGTTGATTTATTTACTCATTACAAACATTAAAGTCGTCATTATGGTAGAGGTCTTCATGAATACCACAAAAGCTAAAATTAACTTACTTGATTTAAACCGCAAAGGCATGCGCGAACTATTTGAATCATACGGCGAAAAGCCATTTCGTGGTGATCAAGTAATGAAATGGATTTACCATTTTGGCGTTGATAATTTTGATGAAATGAGCAATATTAATAAAAAGCTAAAAGCACGCTTAAAAGATGAGTGTGAAATTCGAGCACCAGAAATATCAGAAAAACAAGTCGCTAGTGATGGCACAATTAAGTATGCGTTAATTTTAGCTGGTGGACAGGAAGTCGAAGCTGTTTGGATCCCTGAAAAAGAACGTAAAACACTATGTGTTTCTTCTCAAGTAGGCTGCGCACTTGAATGTACTTTTTGTTCTACGGCGCAACAAGGCTTCAACCGTAATTTAAAAGTGTCAGAGATCATAGGTCAAGTTTGGCGTGTTGCTAAAGATGTTGGTTTACATGCTGATAGTACAAATAGACCGGTTACAAATGTTGTTATGATGGGAATGGGGGAGCCGTTACTTAATTTAAACAATGTTATACCAGCAATGGAATTAATGATGGATGATTGGGGGTTTGGTTTATCTAAACGCCGTGTAACCATTAGTACGTCTGGTGTTGTACCTGCACTTGATATCTTAAAAGAAAAAATTGATGTTGCTTTAGCTATTTCTTTACATGCACCTGATAACGAGCTGCGTGATGTATTAGTACCAATCAATAAAAAATATCCTATAGCTGAATTTTTGGCAGCATGTCGTCGTTATATTGATGGTTCAAAAGCGAATAAAGATGTGACGATTGAATACGTTATGCTTGACCACATAAATGATAGTACTGACCAAGCACATGAATTAGTTAAAACGCTTAAAGGTACGCCTTCAAAAGTTAACTTAATTCCATTTAATCCATTTCCTGGCAATGATTATGGCCGTTCAAGCAATAGTAGAATTGATCGGTTCTCTAAAGTTTTACAAGCTGCAGGTATAACTTGTATTGTTCGTCGTGCTCGTGGTGATGATATAGATGCGGCTTGTGGTCAGTTAGTGGGGGATGTTAAAGATCGTACTAAACGATTAATGAAAAAGAGAATGCAGCAAGACAATGAAATTTCAGTTAAGGTAATGCCTGCTAAACAATAGTTATTTTTGTCATTTAGTGAAAGGGTTTCGATATAACTAAATGACAAAAATAGATGCAGTTAAGGTACTTTTCTGTAAACTGTTCTTTTATTATAAGAAATGGTTATTTATTTTTGATAAACGAGCTAAATTCAATCGTTTACGCTAGCTTGATTTGATTGATTTTTTTATATTGTTTATTAATAAGGAAATTTATATGCGTCACTTTTTATTTTATCTTCTAGTATTGTTATGTTTATCTGGGTGTGTGACTCAAAATACATATGATGGCAGCAAAAAATCTGTTATCACAAAAAAGATTAATAATACGCAAGCTGCACGTACACGTATATCTTTAGCATTAAAATACCTTTCTATGGGTGATAGTTCTCAAGCTAAATATAATTTAGAGAAAGCACTTTATTTTTCACCTAACCTTCCTGAAGTACATTATACAACAGCGTATTTCTATCAATCGGTTGGTGAATCAGATAAAGCAAAAGAATCCTACGAGAAAGCATTATCTTTAGCCCCTAATGATGCAAATACACTCAATAATTATGGTGTGTTTTTATGTGATATTGGTGAATATGATCATGCTGTTGATAATTTTTTAAGTGCAATTGAAATCCCAAGCTATTTGAGAGTGGCTGAAAGCTATGAAAATTTAGCTTTATGCGCCATTGATGCGGATGATTTTGACAATGTTGAAGACTATTTAAAATCATCTGTCAAACATAGCCCTATGCGTGGCTCTTCATTAATTAATCTATCTGCTTTTTATTACGCTAAAAGTGACTTACATAAAGCACAAATGACACTGAAACGTTATGGTGCCGCAGGAAGAATTTCTTCAAGGTCTTTATTATTATCTTATTTAATTGAATCGAGTATGGGGCATTTAGAAAAAGCGCGTACTTTATCTCAAACAATTGAGCAAACTTATACAACTTCAATTGAAGCTAAAATTTTACGTAAAAGTCAAACGACATCAAGTGAATTTGTGAAATTAAAAGAACAATATCGTAAAAGTGAGTTAAGAAAGTTACAAAAAGATATTTTATCTAGAAAAGATAAACCAAAAATTAAAATTCTTAAAAAGAAAAAAGTACCAGAGACAACACAAATAAACAAAAAGTTAAAAAAAATAACAAAAATAGCAAGCCAGATTCAAAGTGATAAAATAAAATTTTTAGGGGGAGAAGTAAAAAAAGATAACCGTAATGTTGAATCGACAACGGTTGTTTTAGTTGAACAATTGAATATTGCAGAACAAACTCCATTAGTACTGCCATCGATAACGATACCTAATGATGAAGATCAGGAAATAGCTTTAGAAAATAGAAATATAAGTGAAATTGAAGTACCTTTCCATATCGTCAAAAGTGGTGAGAATTTATTTAGCATTTCAGTGAAATACAATGTTAAATTACAAAGTTTATTGCAATGGAATAAATTATCAGAATCAGATCAGGTTTATAAAGGAACCAAAATCTATTTAAACAATCCAAATATTTATCATCAGGTCAGCGAGGGTGATACATTGTTTAGTATTTCAGTAAAATATAATATTTTGATGAAAAAATTACTTGAATGGAATGCTTTACAAGAGAATGTTTATTTAACACCAAGTAATCGAATTTTATTAGTGGATCCAAAAACATATATATTATGACAGATAAAACATTAGAGCAGGATCAAGAGCAAGCAAAGGCTAGTTTAGGGTACATTTTAATAAAAGGTCGTGAAGAGGCTAATATCTCAGTAGAGTCTTTGGCGAGCCAATTAAATTTAGATGTTTCTCAGCTTATTAATTTAGAAAATAATCAATATAAAAATTTAGGACCAGAAATTTTTGTAAAAGGATATATAAAGTCTTATTGCAAAATTTTAAACTTAAATGAATGTGAAGTTATGCAGAGCTATCAATCTGTCGAACGTAATTCTAAAGAAAATCAAATGCAGAGTTTCTCAAATCGCTTTGAAAAAGAAACCCACGATAGTCGATTAATGCTCGTAAGCTATATCGTTTTAAGTATCGTATTAGGCTCATCTGGAATTTTATGGTGGCAGAACCAAGTTTCGAAAGAAGATGTTGCCATTAATGCATCTGAAGTTGATATGACTTTAAATGCACAGACCGAGAGTAGTGATAGTGCTGATACTACTTTTGTGACTGAACCTAAAATTAGTTCAAGTATTAATCAAGCTCAATCGATGTCATCTAAAGAAGAAATAACAGCAATTAATGTCCAAAATCCAACAAGTGATCTCAAAATAGCAAAAGTAAATACTGATACAGTCGCGCCAGAACCATTAAAAAAAGTAATATTAAACAAAATAATTATGCACTTTTCTGGTGATAGTTGGGTTGAAATTTTTGATGCTACAGGTGAGAGAGTGGCTTTTGGTGTAAAAAAATCAGGTTATGTTATGACTGTTAATGGCGTTGCACCATTTGCTGTGGTATTAGGTAAGCAACAGTTAGTAGAAATTGAGCTAGATGGTGAAAAGGTTGATACCTCAAGTTTACCTACAAATCGTTTAGCAAAATTCCAACTTCCTTTATCGCTATAAATAGATTGAGAATATTATGTTTTCTGAAAATCCTATTAAAAGAAGAAAATCCAGCCGAATTTATGTAGGTGATGTACCTATTGGTGATGGCGCACCCATCGCTGTACAGTCAATGACAAATACAGATACCATGGACATTGATGCAACTGTAAGGCAAATACAAGATATTCAAAATGCTGGTGCTGATATAGTAAGAGTATCCGTACCAACAATGGCTGCAGCAGATGCTTTTAAAAGCATTAAACAGCAAGTTGATGTGCCTTTAGTGGCAGATATCCATTTTGATTATCGTATCGCTTTGAAAGTAGCTGAATATGGTGTTGATTGTTTACGTATTAACCCTGGAAATATTGGTTCAGAAGATCGTATTAGAGCTGTAGTTGATGCTGCTAGAACATATGATATCCCAATTAGAATTGGTGTAAATGGTGGTTCACTAGAAAAAGATATCCAAGAAAAATATAAAGAACCGACACCTGAAGCATTATTAGAATCAGCAATGCGACATGTTGAAATATTACAACGTCTTAATTTTGACCAATTTAAAATATCGGTAAAAGCGTCTGATGTATTTTTAGCTGTTGGTGCATATAAATTATTAGCGAAAGAAATTGAACAACCTCTCCATTTAGGTATTACCGAGGCTGGAGGTTTTAGAGCGGGGGCGGTGAAATCAGCTGTTGGCTTAGGCATGTTATTATCTGAAGGTATCGGAGATACATTACGTATTTCTCTTGCTGCTGATCCTGTGCAGGAAGTTAAAGTTGGTTTTGATATTTTAAAATCGTTACGCATTCGCTCTCGTGGTATTAACTTCATTGCATGCCCAAGTTGTTCAAGACAAGAATTTGATGTTGTAAAGACGATGAATCAACTTGAAGAAAACTTAGAAGATATCATTACACCAATAAGTGTGTCAGTTATTGGTTGTGTTGTAAATGGTCCTGGTGAAGCAATTATCAGTGATTTAGGCTTGGCGGGTGCTAATAAGCGATCTGGCTTGTATATAAATGGTGAACGCCAAAAAACACGCATTGATAATGGTAATGTTGCTGAACAATTAGAACAACAAATACGTCATTATGTAAAAGCAAAAGATGCGCAAACGCTCATTGATGTAAAAATAGTAGAGTAATTAATCTGACTTCAGGTTAATTTAATAAAGTAAAAATAGCTAGCTAGAAGAAAAGATGAATTTGGTTTATAATTCGGCTCTTTTATTAACGCATGTTAAAATTTTCAGCGTTTTATTATTTATCAGTAACAAATGAATTAGGAACGACAGTGGTTAAACAAATCCAAGCAGTACGTGGTATGAACGATTATCTGCCAGGCGATACACAAATTTGGCAGAAACTAGAAGCAATATTACGCGAAACAGTTGCTTCATTTGGTTATCAGGAGATACGTTTCCCTATTGTAGAATCAACAGATTTATTTAAACGCTCGCTCGGTGAAGTAACTGATATTGTTGAAAAAGAAATGTATACTTTTGAGGACAGAAGTGGCGATAGTTTGACTCTAAGACCAGAAGGTACTGCTGTGTGTGTTCGTGCTACAAATCAGGCCGGCTTACTGTATAATCAAGAGCAAAGACTTTGGTACATGGGTCCAATGTTTAGACATGAGCGCCCACAAAAAGGTCGTTACCGACAGTTTTATCAATTTGGCTTAGAGTCTTTTGGCTTCTCTACTGCTGAAATGGATGCAGAAATTATTATTCTTACTGCTCATCTTTGGAAAAAACTAGGTATTGATAAAAACGTAACATTAGAGCTTAACTCATTAGGTTCTAATGGAGCACGTGCAAAATATCGTGAAATCTTAATTGCATTTTTAGAAGAGAATAAATCGCAATTAGATGAAGATTCTTTACGCCGTATGCATAGTAATCCATTACGTGTTTTAGATAGTAAAAATCCTGAGGTTCAAGCATTATTAGTTAATGCACCTAAGCTTTCAGAAAACTTAGATGAAGGTTCAGCTGAACATTTTGCAAATTTATGTGAACGTTTAGATGCTGCAGGTATCGAATACCAAGTTAATGAAAAATTAGTACGTGGTTTAGATTATTATAATCGTACAGTATTTGAATGGGTAACTAAAAACCTTGGTGCTCAAGGTACGGTATGTGCTGGTGGACGTTATGATGGATTAGTTGAACAGCTAGGTGGCAAAGCAACTCCAGCGGTTGGTTTTGCAATGGGTATGGAACGCTTAGTTTTACTATTACAAGAGTTACAGTGTGTCGGTGAGCTTCGTAGCAATGTAGATGTATATTTTGCAGCTATGGGCGATAAGGCAAGTATTCAAGCGCAAGTAATAGCGCAGCAGTTAAGAGAGCAAGTACTAGGTGTGCGTATTATGGTACATGCTGGTGGTGGTAACTTAAAAAAACAACTAAAACGCGCAGATAAAAGTGGTGCACAAATCGCCCTAATTATCGGTGATGATGAGCTAGAACAAGGCATTTTGACAATTAAATATCTAAGAGAAAAGAAAGATCAAATAACATTAAATATTGATGAAGTCAGAACTCTTTTAACAGATTTGGTAGGATAGTATGGAAGTTTATTCAACAGAAGAAGAACAAGCAGAAGCCATTAAAGGTTTTTTTCGTGACAATGGTATAGCACTTGCTGTCGGCGTAGTATTAGGTTTAGGTGGTTTATATGGTTGGAGAGCTTATAATCAACATAAAATCGAAACAACAGAATCCACGTCAGACTCTTATACACAATTAATTGAAAAAGCAGGGCAAGAAGATTCAACTTTATTAGCTGATGCAGACGAATTTATCAGAGTGAATGGTGACTCTAGTTACTCTGTTTTAGCTGCTTTTGTAACTGCAAAAGAAGCGGTAGAAAAAGATGATTTGGAGAAAGCGGCAGAAAAATTAACTTGGATCTCAGTTAATGCTCAAAATATTGAATTCAAAGCATTAGCTTTCACGCGTTTAGCGCGTATTCAATTAGAACAAAAGCAATTTGATGCCGCTTTAGCAACATTAAAAAATGCATTTCCTGAAAGTTTTAAAGCGATAATTTCTGAGCTTAAAGGGGACATATTTGTTGCTAAAAATGAAAATGAACAAGCGCGTAATGCTTATCAAGCCGCAACTGATGCGGGTGGTCTAGAGAATAATACACTATTACAAATTAAACTTGATAATTTAGCTGTTGCCACGTTGAACGTACCAGTATCTGAAAACTAAGGTTAAAGTCATGAAAAAAATTACCATGGCAACATTGGCCATATGTATGGCCACATTAATGGGTTGTTCTTCAAATGATGATGAAGAGCCTGATGAACTTATTTTACCAGTAATAGTTAATCAGTTTGATACTAAGATTTTATGGCAAGAATCTGTAGGTGATGGTGTAGGTCATTATTTCTCAAAACTTTCACCTACTGTATATAAAGATACGGTTTATGTTGCAGATAGAAGCGGTAAAGTAACAGCACTTTCTTTAGAAACAGGCGATCAATTATGGCAAAAAGATGTACGGGCTAACATTGCATTTTGGCCTTGGGAAGACAGCGATAACGCAAAACTTTCAGGTGGCTTATTACAAGCATTTGGTAAAATATATGTTGGCTCTGAACATGGCGAAATTATCGCTTTAGATAGAGAAACAGGTGAAATAGTTTGGCGTAAAGATGTTCCTGGTGAGGCACTTTCAAGCCCTGCAGCAGGTGATGGTTTAATTTTTGCTAATTTAGGTTCAGGGCAACTAGTTGCTTTGCACCCTGATACGGGAGAGCTACGCTGGAAATACGAGCAAGAAGTACCTGCATTAACTTTACGTGGCATGAGTGCACCTGTTGTTGCGAATGGCGGTGTATTAGTTGGTGAAGAAACTGGCAAATTAACCGTACTTATTTCTGAAAGTGGATTTTCTGCTTGGAAGGCTGATATTGCAGTACCAAAAGGCTCATCTGAATTTGAGCGTTTAGTTGATGTTGATGTTAAACCTATTGTTTCAGGCTCTATCGTTTATACTTTAGCTTACAATGGTAATTTAGCTGCTGTAGATATCCGATCTGGCAACGTTATTTTTAAACGTGAATACAGTGGCTACAGAGAGATAACTACCGATGGCCTAAACATTTATTTGGTTGATAGCTCTGGTGGTATTTTTGCTTTAGATAAAAACTCTGGTATAGAGCGTTGGAGTCAACCGGCTTTAGTTGGCTGGCATTTAACTGGGCCGACTGTTATCGGAAACAATTTAGTCTTAGGTGATAATGAAGGTAATCTACATTGGATAGATAAAACTAATGGTGAATTAGTTTCTCGTGAAGAGTTTGATAGTTCAGGCTTTTTTGTAGAAGCAGTCGCTGCTGGTAATAAACTTATTATTACTACAAGAGATGGTGAAGTTTCAGTTATTGAAGCACCATAATGTAACGTTTTAGTTAATCATAATTTAATGTGTGATTAAATAAGATAATTTTAAAGGGCTTCGCATAGCGAAGCCTTTTGTTGTTTTTAGTTTTCATACTAAATTTAAAAGTGAACTATTATAAAATGGTTTAGAATTTAGACTTAGTATAATTTAAAGGGGTTGTTTATGCTTCCTGTGATCGCTCTTGTTGGGCGACCTAATGTTGGTAAATCCACATTATTTAACCGTTTAACTCGTACTCGTGATGCGCTAGTTGCTGACTTTCCAGGTTTAACACGTGATCGTAAATATGGTCAGGCGCGTAGTGATGACTATGAGTTTATCGTTGTGGATACTGGCGGAATTGATGGTTCGGAAACGGGTATCGAAGTGGAAATGGCTGAGCAATCTTTATTAGCAATAGAAGAAGCTGATGTTGTTTTATTTTTAGTTGATGCTCGAGCTGGCATGACAGTAGCCGATCAAGCAATTGCTAATCATTTACGTAAAAAAGATAAACCAATTTTAGTTGTTGCTAATAAAACAGATGGTATTGATGCAGACTCAAACTGTGCTGAGTTTTATCAGTTATCACTCGGTGAAGTTTATCACATTGCAGCATCACATGGACGAGGTGTAACTTCATTAATTGAAATTGCGCTACAACCTATTATTGAAGAATATAATAAGTTGCATGGCATTGAGGTGAATGTTGAAGAAGATGATGAGTTCTCTGAAATTTATGAAAATGATGAAGACTTAAAAGATTACAACCCAGAAGATAAACCAATTAAATTAGCAATTATTGGTCGTCCTAATGTAGGTAAGTCTACACTGACTAACCGTATTTTAGGTGAAGAACGCGTGATTGTTTATGATGCACCGGGAACAACGCGAGATTCAGTGTATATTCCTATGATACGTAATGATAGAGAATATGTCTTAATTGATACAGCTGGTGTACGTAAGCGTAAAAAAGTAAGCGATGTTGTCGAAAAATTCTCAGTAATTAAAACATTAAAAGCGATTGAAGATGCTAATGTTGTTTTAATAGTTGTTGATGCGCGAGAAGGTATTAGCGACCAAGATTTAAGCCTACTAGGTTTTACTTTGAACGCAGGTCGCTCATTAGTTATCGCTGTGAATAAATGGGATGGCTTAGATGATTATGTTAAAGATCGTATTAAAACTGAACTTGATAGACGTTTAGGTTTTATTGATTTTGCACGTATTCATTTTATATCTGCACTTCACGGTACAGGTGTAGGTCATTTATTTGAATCAGTGGACGAAGCATACAAATCAGCAACACAACGTGTCAGTACATCTATGTTACGTCGTATCATGGATATGGCTCAGTCAGATCACCAACCACCAATGGTGAGTGGTCGTCGTGTTAAGTTTAAATATGCTCACGCAGGTGGTTACAATCCACCCATTATCGTTATTCACGGTAATCAGGTGCATAAGTTACCTACGTCATACAAACGTTACTTAATGAATTATTATCGTAAAGCATTAAATGTAATGGGGACGCCAATTAAGATTGAATTTCGTG
Organism: Pseudoalteromonas sp. NBT06-2; assembly: GCF_002276045.1. Taxonomy (GTDB): domain Bacteria; phylum Pseudomonadota; class Gammaproteobacteria; order Enterobacterales; family Alteromonadaceae; genus Pseudoalteromonas. The sequence goes on from NZ_NQMR01000067.1 coordinate 20,793, forward strand.
AAGGTGATAACCCTTACGCTGGCCGTACTACTAAAGTTACTTTGTCGCAAAAACGTAAACGCAGACAAATTGCTAAGTTACATAAAAAATAATTTTTGAATGTTTTGTTCTAAAATAAACTAAAGAAAGCGCCTGTGGCGCTTTTTTTTGCCTATTAAAGTTATTTAATCGACTTTAAAATAACTAGTCCTCTTGATGTAAATAGGCCATTAAATAACCCTAATAAGCAGCTGATTAGTATGATAAAACTTGGCTCTGTAATTATGTCAGGTTGAAGCACATTTAATACGCCTAAGGTATATTTAGTAAAAAATAATAACATGATAAGTATCAGTGGTAACCAACTACCTGATATTTCAATGTGTTTGTCTATTTTATTGTATTTTACAGTAGAAAAATTACATATAAGGCCTATATAACAAGCTACACATATTGTAGCTATCCATAAGCTGAGGCTAATAAATACATCAGAAAAAATAGTTAGGATTGTATGTAAAGATAAAATTAGCATGGCAATCGGTAATATTAAACTAACCGTAATTTTAACTGTTCTGGTTTTTGATTGTTTAAATCCAACCCAGAGTAAAATAGTAAACAAAATAAAAACCCAAGATGGTGTATTTTTGATTATTGCTATTAGCATTTTATTTTCTCTAAAAAGTAAGTAGTTGAATTATTGTTTTATTTTTAGATGTTTTCAAATATCAAATGTGCAAATTGATTGATATTAAAGGCTAATTTAGAAGAAAATACACTTATTTATGCACTTTATCATGATATATCACTGCTTATCTCTGTATGTGTACTTTTGTCACTTAATCAAACTTAAATTTTTTATGCGCGTATATTTCACCCTTAAGTATTTTATATCAGGAGAAATAAATGCGTTGGTTATGTTTAACTTTATTTATAATTAACTTTAATTTTGCAGCTCAAGCTAAAGAGGTAAACTTCACTTTAAGAACCCAGGCGCGTATAAAAGAGGCAAGTTGTTGAAAGGCTTGAACAGCTCAAAATCATTTAGTTATATCCCAGTGCGCACACAGGTAGCGACATATTTATGTGCTGTTGAAGCGGCAACTAAAGCTGAAGATACAACGAAGGCATTGGCTTACATAAATGCGGTGACTGCTATTGCGCCTAAAGGGGCACATATACCCAAACCACTTCA
>NZ_NQMR01000068.1 GCF_002276045.1 Pseudoalteromonas sp. NBT06-2
GCTAAATGTTGCTTCATTACGGCTATATTAATAACTAGAGAAATAAGTGCTTCAGTTGCCCCTGTTGATGGGCTGGCAGCACCAAAATATAGGCCTATTCAAATAGTTGTTGTCTTACTGCTCTTGGTCGAGTTCCTTTTTTTGTCCAAAGCTTTGTCGTTGTATTCTGCTGGCCAAAGCGTGCTTCATCTTGGAACCATACATCAATGTTTTCAAGACTGACATTTCATGGGATCATAACGATCATTTCACTTTCGAATTTTTTAAAAGTCTCTTGTACTTCAACTGATTGTTTGGGGTGTCTTGAACGTGTTGTTATCCAATTAAACCCCATCGACTTTAATAGCTTATAAATAACATTAGGATGATAATTAATGTTAAAATTAGGTTTAATATAAGATGAATACTCTCACCTGTTAACCGTCCCCCAGTCTTTGAATGGCTTTGAGCTTTTATATATATATGCTAAATGCTTTCTTTTCCTGCTCATTTAGGTTATTAGATCATAAAATTATCGGAATTGGTATTAATACGCGATCTTCTTAAACGTAATTTAAAATCATAAAAAAATGTGAACAAGCACCGCCGATGACAAATAAATGCCAGATTGCATGATTAAAAATAATTTTCTTTTGTACATAAAATATAACACCTAAACAATAGATTAATCCGCCTAATACTAATAATGACATTCCTTCACTTGCAAGTGTACCCTTTAGCTGTGGCAATACGGCTAAAGATATAAACCCCATGCCAATGTAACTACAAAGAGATAACCATTTAAAACGATTGCTAAACTTTATTTTAAAAATGATACCTGCCAGTGCGATGAGCCAAATTAATGTTGTCATAGCATAGCCAAGTGGATCATTTAAGGTAACTAACATTAATGGAGTATAAGTTCCGGCTATTAATAAATAAATGGCGCAATGATCTAATAACTTAAATGTTTGTTTTACTTTTTTAGAGCTAAAAGCATGATAAAGCGTAGAAGCTAAAAATAAAATAATAAGGCTTGAACCATAAATACTAAAGCTGATGACTTTTGTTATATTTTGCTGATCAATCGCATTAGTTAATAAAAGAGTTAATCCAGCAACACTGAGTAGCGTCGCTATCCCGTGACTAACTGAATTAGCTATTTCTTCATTAACACTATATGTAGTTGAGTGAGTCATATTTTCTAGTTTATCTCTATGTATAACAAAAAGTAGTAGCTATTATATTTTAGTGTACAAGTGTACGCTCAAATTAAATCAAAGGAAAGTTGAATATAAAGTTTAAGAAAAGACTAAATAAAACTAACTGCTTAATTAGATAAAAATTTCAAATTAATTAATTAGTTAGTTTTTTTACCTGTATTTTCCCCAATAAAGAATTAATTATCTACTTTGTAATGGTTTTTACTTTTAAGACGGCATTTGATGAAATTAAAGTATAGACACTAAAACCCATAAAAGGTACATTTGTAATCATAAGGTTACATTTAAGTTTATAAAGAATTAATAAAGGAAGTGTATGGGCTCAGAAATGGTAATAAGCACAGCAAATATTCTTACGTCAGACGGCGCTATGCAAAATAACGCTCATAAAGTGGCTTTAGATAGTTTTATCGCCCTAATTAAAACATGTTCTATTGAAGTAACGACACAAAATAAATTTGCGGAACATCAAATCAATGATAATTATGATATCTATTTTATGGATTTATTTTATTGTGATTGGAATGGCAAAATTCCTAGTGATATTTTGAAATTAGCTAAAAAATCGAAAGTTATTTTATTCAACGTGCAAAATGATCAACTATGTGAAAAGCATTTATTGCTGGCTGGTTTTGAGGGGATATTTTATCTTGCTGATAGGCCTGATATTGTATTAAAAGGATTAAATCAATTGAAATATAGTGAACGCTGGTTTAAGCGCTCGTCTATGAATGATGCTTTTTCATACCTACTAAAATTAAATAAAACTTTGATTTTACCAGTTAATCATACTGAAGAAAAAACAATATTTCCGACTTTAACTAAGCGTGAAAATACAATTATTAATTTAGTAACTAAGGGTTCACAAAATCAAGAGATTGCAGACCAGTTGAATATTAGTACTAATACTGTAAAAACTCATATATATAGTATTTTTAGAAAAACTAAGTCAAGAAATCGCATTGAGTTAATTACTTGGTCTTTGCAATCTTCAGATCATCAAGGGTCTGTATTGAATTAATTATTTAAAGTAGCATTAACATGCTACCTTTAATAACATGCTACCTTTAATCTTTGTTATTTATATTGGTTATGATATTGATAAGAAGCAGTGGTATCTTGTGCTTTCCATACTCGCTTATCTAATCCTTTTTTAACTAACTCTGTTATTGCTTTTTCTAACGCTTGTTTTACACATATATGCATTGGTTCGTTGCTTGTGTAGCCTGCTTCGGCTTCGGCTAAACGTTTAAAACTGACATAACGGAAAAAACCAGCTCGTGCTTCAGTGCTTAGCACTGTTTTGCTGGTTGATACAGATACAAGTACTTGTCCTGTTCTGACATCAATCGCACGCATGTATACTGAGATTACATCCTCTCTATATAGTTCAGAGGCACCTATACCGAAGTACTCCGCACCAAATCCACCGGTTTTTGTATTCGAATCGTAACTTATGATACCGCCTTCTAATAAGATTTTAGCTGTTGTCAGAGGTGGTAACTCTGTTTTCCCATTTTTATTTTTGTTAGCTGCGCGTGTGATCTTTCTTTCAGTTAAAATATTCTGCAATCCTTCTCTTTCAACAGGTAAAAACCAATCAGAATCACTTAATGCCTGCATTAAAATTGAAGTTGCGCCTTGAGTTACAGCAGTTGAAAATGAGCTTATATTAGCTTGTGGTTTATATTGGCCAGTTTGATCTCTAAAAGAATAAACGGATACAGGAATAGCACCTTTAGGTTTTGGTAAAGACTTCAGTTCTTTAAAAGTTTCTGACTCTTCAATTTTTATTGCTGTTGCTATATCTGGTGGAACAAGATTACTTAAACTACTACAGGCAGATAATATAAAAGTAAGTGATAGTATTATTATTATTTTCATTTTTACTCCCCATATCTGGGTATTTCGATAACAGTAACTTCACCTGTTACAGTATTTGTTATTTGTACAGTGATGGCATCAGTATTACTTGTAAGTACTAAAATCTCGTAATCACCACTACTAAAAATAGAATCTTCTCCAAATAAGCTACTATCGCCTTCTTCCCCAAAAGCAAGATCTGTAATTTCTCTTACCATTTTACTAATATAAGCACGCTCGAGAGACTCTTGAAACTTTTCAGCGTATGATTTTTTAGTGATTGATGCTTTATGTTTATTTTGTGCACTTGCTTTACCTAATAAAAAGCTGCCATTAAGTGGGTTACCACCAAAACTAGGGTTGATTGGTTTATAAACTAATTCGGATGCTTTTAAGGAAGCTGGAATTAACAGAAGTATTATAAGTAATGTTAAATATACCTGATTGATAATGAATTTTTTCATAACTACCATCCATTTGTTGCTAAGTCAGGGTTGCTTTGACTTAATTGAGATTGTGCCATTGCTTCAATTAAAATTAACACCGCTTGTTCTACACGGTCTTTAATTGGGCTTTGTCGTCTACCAAGGTAGGTCACATATACGTTTTGATTATTTAAAATCACAGTTAAACGCGTACCTGAACGCGGGATTACGACTTCTTTTATGACAACAACATGGCTATTGGTATTTGGCACATCTTGCCATAATTGGCTAAAAGCTGTGAAGAACTCGTGACCTTGGCGGCTTCTTGTATTGTCTAATAACAATCCGCCTATTTCGACTTCACTTGAAAGTAGTGTTGAGGGGTTGAATAGAAATAGTAAAATTAATAATTTATACAGCATAATGATATAAAGGGGATCTCTCCCCTTTTTTAATCCAGTGTTATTGTTGGGTAATAACAGTGCTATTATTATCACCTACTTGGGTAATTGAAACACTACCAGAAGCACTAATTATAGAGCCCTCTACTAAATTACCAAAGCCTGTTTGACTTATATTTAGTGTAATATCAGCGCCACCAATTAACATCGCATCGCCATTGCTACCAGTTACCATATTTGAATCGCCATCTTGTGCAATATCAATACTGTGACCACTGCCTTCAACTAAGATATCTAAAGCATTTAAATCACCGTCTTGAGCAACATTAATAGTATTATCATTGCTATCTAGTATTGTGCTCATATTGATAACAGCATCATTCATATCACCAGCTTGATTAACTGTGATGTCATTGTTATCAGCGGTTAATGCATTATTATCTGCTGATGCTTGTACTACAGCTACATTTTCATCACCAGCTTGAATAACATCAATATCGTTACTATCACCATTAAAATTAACGATATGGCCTTCATTTAAATTACCAGCTTGAGTAATTGCAAAGCTGTTATCGTCACCTAAACCACCAATATATGCCTTATTTTCCATACCTGCTTGAGTAAAGTCGAAAGTATTGTCATCGCCAATTACATCAAATGTTGCAGCATTATCATCACCAGTTTGATTAACTGATACATCATTATCAGTACCTTTGAAAATATTAGAGGTTACTTCGTTATAAGTACCGTCTTGATCAATTTCAATTTCGTTTTTATCGCCATTAACTTCAGCAATGGTGATTTTATTGCGGTCACCATCTTGTACAAAGTCTAATTCGTTTGTATTGCCTTGCAGGTCAGTCACTTGGGTTACATTCCAGTAACCATCTTGCTCTACTTCAATGGTGTTTTCATCACCAACTATATTATCTAAATAAGTTTCATTCCACTGACCAGTTTGAGTCGTTTCAATGGTATTTGCATTACCGTTTAAATTACTATTATATGACCAATGACCACCATCGCCTTGATCCATAGTAATGTCATTATCATTACCTGTTACTGTATTAATTGATTTATTACCTAAACCTAAGTAGCCCTCACCAGCTTGCGTAAGCGTTAGTGTATTTTCACTGCCACTAACAGTTGTTTGTAGTTGGTTATTAACACCATCTTGGCTAATAGTTTGAGTATTACTTTTTCCTTCTGATGCACTAATAGCGATATTATCAGAACCAATCTGAGCTATTTCTGTTGTATTGTTTTCACCATTAACTGTTGCACTAATTCCGTTAAGATCACCTTCTTGTAATAAAGTTACATCATTACCAAAAACAGCACCTGTATCTGATGTTTGCGATAATATAATTACATTGCCAGCTGCATTTGCCATTAATTGTGTTTGTATTGGATTAGCTGTTTTTTTTGTTTCTTTTTCTGTAGCACTTGCTGAATGACTGGCACTTAATGCCACAAGTACAGCAGCTGTAATAATTGATTTTTGTAATTTCACCGTATTCTCCGTTCTAGTTTTTAATATTGTGTAATATTGACTAGCATTTCATTACCAATTTGATGAACAATAAAAGTTTGTTCACCTGTTTGTTTTATGTTGGCGATATTGGTGTCACCTTCTTGAATAACATCTACTAAATTACCGTCACCTTGTTGCAAGAGGTTGACTGTATTATTAGCGCCCGATTGGACTACGTTAGCCTGATTGTGCATACCGTTTTGAATAATGTTTATATCGTTAACCATGTCCGCCGCTTGGTTAACCATTACTGTGTTTTTTATTCCATACTGATTAATAGTTAAGTGTTGAATACTGTTATTAATCGTAACTGCTAAGCTAGTTGTAAGGCTTAATGATAAAGGAGAGTCTTGTAAATCAGTACCTGAAATTAGGTCTTCTGAGTGACAAAAAAATGAACTAATAATAAATAAAGGTGCCGTAAATAAAGCGATATTTAATTGCTTTTTTTGTATTTTACGTTTGTTATTATTTTTATTAATTGCGTTCATTTTTTATCTTCAAGTACTTCAGCTCGCTAAAAATTTTAATGTTTTATTTACACTATGAATATAACCTAAATTTTGTATTTTAATTTTCCCTTTAATTATCAGTCTGTTAGTGTTTTTCTTTGTTTTGCATCAATAATTAACCATAAAAAAGTGTGATATTTGTTTATTTGACTGAATTGAGTTTTGAGTACTAAAAATGTATTAAAAAAACCAGTGGGGAAATAATTACCTACTAAGGAAGTTGTGTTTTTTGGTTTTACTCTAGCAATGTAAAGCTGAATGTGATTAAAGTATAAGAGTTGCTAAATTCCATAAATAAAAGTTTGTAAGTCTTAATGTGAGGGATCTGTTTAATAGTCCGAAAATCCGGACAAAATGACTATGGATTCAAAACATGAAATATAAATTATCAGCGCTAACTTTGGCGTTAATTCCTGCATTAGCTAATGCATCAGTTGAAATCAGTGCATCTAACCAGGAAGCATATAAACATGATTCTTTGATCGTTGTTTATAAAAAAGAAGCGACGGCGTCAAATCGTCGTGCTGTTAGAAATTTAGTCTTAGCTAAAATTTCTGATATCAATAATGATGAGGTAGATGATAAATATCGCAATATTTTAAATGGTCGCATGGCTAATTATGAGTTAGATAAAATGTCGGTTAAAGATGCATTAGCTAAAGTTCGTAAAGATCCGGCTGTTTTATATGCAGAGCCTGATTACATCGTAAAAGCGAATGTGATGCCTGATGACAGTAGTTTTTCTGATTTATGGGGAATGCATAATACTGGACAAACAGGCGGCGTAGATGATGCCGATATAGATGCACCTGAAGCATGGGATATTTCCACTGGTAGTAGCGATATTGTTGTAGGTGTTATTGATACTGGTGTTGATCATTCTCATCCAGATTTGACTGCTAATGCTTGGGTTAACCCAGGTGAAATTGCTGGAGATGGTATCGATAATGATGGCAATGGCTATGTAGATGATATGCATGGTATAAATGCAATCACAAATGCTGGTGATCCTATGGATGACAATGGTCATGGTACACATGTATCCGGTACTATTGGTGCATCAGGTAATAATGGTTTAGGTGTTGTAGGTGTCAATCATCAAGTATCCATTGCGGGTTGTAAATTTTTAGATGCCGCTGGTTCTGGTTCATCATCAGATGCAATTAAGTGTATAGATTACATGGTTGATTTAAAAAATAACGGTGTAAATCTTCGTATTTTAAATAATAGTTGGGGTGGTGGTGGTTTTAGCCAAGCTTTATCTGATGCAATTACTTCATCTGAACAAGCTGATATTTTATTTGTTGCTGCAGCGGGTAATAGCGCAATGGATAATGATGTAAATGATTCTTATCCTTCAGGTTATGAACATGAAAGCATTTTATCTATTGCGAGTACAACTGCAAGCGATACGATGTCAGGTTTTTCGCAATGGGGTTTAACAACTGTTGATATGGGCGCGCCTGGTTCAGCAATATTATCAACGATCCCTGGCGGCGGTTATGATACATTTTCAGGTACATCAATGGCGACACCACATGTAGCTGGTGCGGCTGCGCTTGTATTATCAGTAAATCCAGATTTAACAACGAGTGAGCTAAAAGCGTTATTAATGAATAGTGGTGATGATAATGCGGCATTAACGGGTAAAACAGTTTCAGGTAAGCGCTTAAATGTACATAACGCATTGTTAGATGCAGATCCTACTCCTGGTTTTAAATTATCGGTATCACCTTCAAATGTGAACTTAACCGCTGGTGAAACAGCAACTTATCACTTTGAAGTTGGTTCAATAGCTGAATGGGAAGGTGAAGTTGCACTTACTATGACCGGGACTTTAGATGGAGCAACACTATCAACAACGACAGTTAATCCAGGTGAAAGCTTCCAAGTAACAGTGCCAACTATGGCAGATACACAATGGGGAGCTTATGAATTTGAAGTTACAGCTACAAGTGGAGAGTTAGTTAAATCTAAAAAATTAGGTTTATATGTTAATCCTCAAGGTTTAAATGATTTCACTTATACAAATGAGGTTCCAGCATCCATTCCGGATAATGGACCTGAAGGTGTGTCGTCTATACTGACAATAGCTGATGACTTAACTGTATTTGATTCAAGTACATATTTAAATATTAGCCATACATATATAGCTGATTTAGTTGTTACTTTAACTTCACCAGCGGGTACTACAGCGACTTTACATAATAAAGCCGGTGGAAGTGCTGATGATATTGATCAAAGCTATACTTCTTCAGCATTCAACGGAGAATCTACATTAGGTGATTGGACATTACATATTGTTGATACTTACGCTGAAGATACAGGTAATTTAAATAACTGGTCAGTTTCTTTCTCAGCTTTAGGTGAGGTGGGTCCTGCGGCGCCACATGCAGATTTTGATGCAGCAGTGAACTTCTTAGAAGTTAACTTTACTGATACGAGTTACGATGCAAACAATGATATTGTGAGCTGGAGCTGGAATTTTGGTGATGCAAATACATCAACAGAACAAAACCCTATGCACACATATGCACAAGCAGGTAATTATGATGTCACATTAACAACAACTGATTCAGAAGGCATGAGTGATACTAAAACTATGTCTGTTACTGTATCGGATGTAGCAATTGAGCTTGCAGTAAAACGTGCATATAAGTCGCGTTTAGGTAACTTACGTGTTGATATCACTTTCCAAGGTAGTCCAGCTGAAATGGTTGACGTTTACCGCAATGGTGAAAAGATAGCTACGGTAGCAAATAATGGTATTTACCGTGATAGAGAGCGCCGTGCTGAGGGCTCACAATTTATTTATAAAATTTGTGATGCTTCAAGCGCATGTTCAAATGAAGTTACAGTAAACTTCTAAACTTAAATATATAACGATACATAAAAGCCAGGTTTTCCTGGCTTTTTATATTGTTAATTTAACAATACATGAAATACATTCATTTTTTGAATCAAAATCAAAATATAATATAATTATTCTTATCAGTTAAAGCGCGTTAAACTTAAATATAATAATGCGTGTTGATTTTCATTTATGACAAAAATAAATAAAACAATAATCATCAATACGCCTAAGCTTAAAAATGGAGCGATGATTATGGGTTGTCCATATAATAATAACTCACGACCTATGGAAGATGGCATTCATACGGATTTTAAAGATGATATGTCTTATGGGGACTATCTTAATTTAGCGCCAATATTATCATCACAAAACCCTTTATCGGATCAACATGATGAAATGTTATTTATTATTATTCATCAGGCCAGTGAATTATGGCTCAAACTTGCAGGTCATGAATTAAGTAAAGCGATTCAAAATATTCAAGAAGGTGATTTTGGTCATGCATTTAAAGTCATTTCTCGCGTAAAGCAAATTCTTAACCAACTTACTCAATCTTGGAATATCTTATCTACCTTAACGCCAGTTGATTATCTTAAATTTAGAGATGCATTAGGGCATTCTTCAGGTTTTCAATCATATGGTTACCGTAAGATTGAATTTCTACTAGGCAATAAAAATGCATCTTTATTACAAGTTCATGAAAATGATCCTGTTATCTATCAAGAATTAAAGCAAATTTTACAGCAGCCTAGTCTTTATGATGTAACTATAAAAGTACTTGAAAAAACGGGGTTGAAAATAGCCCATTCGGTACTAGAACGTGACTTTACTCAGCCTTACCAGAAGCATGATTCAGTATTAAAGGCGTGGCTTAATGTATATCAAAATGCTGATGAACATTTTCAATTATATGAGCTTGCCGAAAAATTAGTTGATATTGAAGATAGTTTTCAACAATGGCGGTTTAAGCATATGTATACGGTACAGAGAATCATAGGAAATAAAGCCGGAACGGGTGGTTCTTCGGGTGTTGCTTTTTTAAAGCAAGCGTTAGATATCAGTTTTTTCCCAGAGCTATTTGAATTACGTACGCATTTGTAATTTTGATTAACACCTTTGCATATCGCTAGAGGGGTATAATAATGCAAGCATTAAAAGCTAATATTGCCGAGATCAGTCCTTTGACTGAATTTGTATTTAAAGTCGCACTAAAACCTGAGCAACCAGCTAAGTTTTCTGCTGGTCAATATCTGAAATTGGTACTAAATAAAAATGATAAACGTGCATTTTCTATTGCAAGTCGACCAAGCCAATTAGATTTACTGGAATTGCATATAGGTGTTTCAGCTGCTGACTCATATGCCCAACAGTCTTTAGATTATTTAATTAGTCATCAAAATAGCAATTCACAAGTAGAGTTAGAAGTGGGGTTGGGTCATTCATACTTGCAAGAAAATAGCAATCGACCAATTATTTTATTGGCTGGTGGCACGGGGTTTTCATATGTAAAATCTATGGCGGATCATTTAACTGAAGTAGAATGTGATCGTCCGGTATTTCTTTACTGGGGCGTAAAAGATATTTCAGATCTTTACGCTTTGAAAGAAATGCAAAATTGGGCTAATTCAAGTGATAATTTCAATTTTATTCCCGTTGTAGAGCAAGCTAAAACAGATTGGCAAGGTGCAACTGGTTTTGTTCATCAAGCCGTTATGAAAGATATCATTTCGCTTGAATCTTACGATATCTATATGGCTGGACGTTTTGACATGATAGGTATTGTAAGAGATGATTTCATCAAAAAAGGTGCATCAATAGAGCATATGTATGCAGATGCTTTTGCATTTATTTAATACTTTTAAATATTAAAATTAATGATTTTTGTCACGTGAATTCAAGGTTTTAGTTTTTGATTGGTGATTTTTAAGTAAGGAAGACATAATGAAATTTGATATTTTTTTCTCTCTTTGTCAGTCTGAGGTTGATGACTTTATCCCAACAGAAAAGCAAATGTTGTATAGCTTTTTTGATCAAGTGAAGCTAGCTGATACTTTAGGGTTTGAGACAGCTTGGATAGCGGAATCTCACTTCTCAGTACAAGTGCAAAAAGCAAACCCGAATGCCGTTGTGCCTAATTTTAAAGGTGAAATAGGGCTTAACTCTGATATTTTTCAATTAGCGCACCGTATTTTTTCATGCACAAAAAATATTAATGTCGGTTCTGCAATTATGAATCTGCTGTCAAGTGGTGGGCCCATCGCCAAGGCGGAAGCTGCAAAATTTTTTATGGCTTTACATGCATTAGATCCACAAGAAAAACGTAAGCTATTTTTAGGTTTTGCCTCAGGTCGCTTTCCTTATCAATCAGCTCCTTTTGGAATTCACCCGAGAAATGAGTTTGAAAAAGCTATCTGGCCGAGTTTAAAAGGTAAAATATTTTTACAAGGTATGGAAATATTTTTGCGTTTACTTAAAGGTGAAATAATAGGGTTTGAAAATATAAAACCAATAGTATTAACTTCTAATGATTTCCGTACGCAAGACGAATGGCAAACGGCACTAAACTTAGATATTAATGTTGATAAAAGTGAAAATGAGATCGATATACCTGCTTTTTGGCAGTTTGATAAGTTAGGCATAGTACCACAAGATATTGATTTTAAATTATTGCAATTGGTAATTGGTAGTCATGATCCGCAAGCGCAAAAGTTAGCAAATGAAATTTTGCCTTGCTCTGTATTTAACCTTTCAATTACATCAAATAAAGTTATCGAAAAAACACATGAAAATATGAATAATTGGTACCACAGTGATGGCGGTCAATGGCAACGAGATATGATGCCACGTACTAGTATGATATTTATAAATAATGATGAAGATGCAAGTGAAAATGAAAAGTGTTTAAGAGCAAAACAACAGGCTGAAAAAGCACTTTCTTCATTTTGGTTAGCAATGGAAGGCACCATAGATAAAAACAAAATAGAATCAGCGGTTAGCAATGCTTTATGCGGTAGTCCAACAGAAATTATTCAGCAAATGCGAGCTCGTTTTCATCCTGATGATAAGGTTATGTTATGGTTCGATTTTAATAATCACGATAATGACAATGTTAAAAATAGCATGAGATTGGTTGAAAAACATGTATTGCCAGTATTAAGGAGTTAATATGAGTTCACAATTTGATGTCTTGCTTGAGAGAAAAAGAGCAAACATAGCAGAGATTTTAGTGCATGGCTCGCTGTGCTGGGTGCATGGTAATGACGTTATTCATAATATTGGTGGAGATCCGCTTATTTATGGCCGCTCATTAATGAAGCCATTTCAAATGAAAGTCTTTAAAAGTGAGTTAAATGATTTAAAGCTTGAACAACAAGCAATTTCAGTAGCATCACATAGCGGTACGCAAAAACATATCGAAATGGCGCAAAGCTTATTGAATAAAAGTGATTGGCATAAATTACAAACACCAATATCAAGTGCCTTAGGTGGTAACTCAGATGAGAAAAGCCGATGGCATCATCCATGCTCAGGTAAACATGCGGGTATTATTTTAGGCTGTATTAAAAAAGGCTGGCCAACAGATGATTACCTTAGCCAAAATCATGCTTATCACAAAAGTTTTATGTATCAACTTGAGTTGGCTATGGGAGAAAAGCAAGAGGGCTTAGTTGCATGTCCTGATGGTTGTGGTTTGCCAACCTTAAATCATTATCTATCTGATTTAGCTAAAAGTTTTTCTTATTTAGCTAAAGAATCTAACAATGATTGGATATGGTCAGCAATGACCACACATTCTTGGTATATTGGTGGTGATGGCCGTATGGATAGTGAGATAATGCAAGCCTGTGCAGGTAAAGTATTAGCGAAAGAAGGGGCTGATGGTTTACTTGGCTTAGCTATTAAAGATGAACATTATCCCGATGGACTGGGTATTGTATTGAAAATAGCACATGGTAGAGATGAGCAATCGATGAAGCTCATTGCACAGAGTATTATTGATTATCTTGGATTTGAGTGGTATGTAGAAGAAACAAATTCAGAGCAAGTTGCTCATGTAAAAAATGGCGTACTACCTAATAAAAATGCATATAAATAAGACTCAGCTCAATATCAATCATTTAAAAATGATATGTACTATAGCTCAATCTTCAACTGTAAAACAAGCAGCTGAAATTTTGTTTATAACGCAACCAGCATTAACTAATAGGCTAAGAGAAGCTGAGCGGCGACTCAATACTCATTTATTTGTGAGAAATGGCCGCAAACTTATAATAACCAGTGCAGGTAAGCGATTATTACATTCAGCAGAGAAAATTTTACAGGAATTAGAAAGAGTAGAGTATGATATTTCGTTACTCGTAGATGGAATAGAGCAAGTTTTACGTATTGGTTTGCCCCATTATGCATCGTTTAAATGGTTACCTTTTGTGATGAGAGCCTTTAATAAAGAATATCCAAATATTGAATTGGAGATTATTGCAGATGCGGCTCAAGAGCCGATGACTATGTTATTCCAGGGAAAAATTGATATTGCAATGATCTCTAGTGCTAATAAGTTACTGGATTTAGATAGCGAGACTTATGGCACTTGCTGTATTTTACAAGATGAGCTTTTGGCTTGCTTATCAAAAAAACATAAAAAATCAAACCAAGTAAACTTTGATGCAGATGAATTTAAAGATGAAGTTTATATCACAAATTCGACTGTACCTGAAAGATCTCGTGAATATGAGCTGTTTTTTAAGCCTTATCATGTTTTACCCAAAAAAGTACTTCAAGTTGGCTTTAATGAAGCGATCATGGAATTGGTAAAAGCCAATATGGGCATGACTATTATGCCAAAAAGATGGCTCGACTCTAGTATTAATAATAAAGAGATCCATACGGCTAAATTAGGAGAAGCAGGCTTAAATATTTATTGGCATTTAGTTTATTTAAAGAAAGATAAAATAAATGAACCCGCTAATTTATTAACTCAGGTACTTAAAAAAAATTCACTATTAATTTAGTGATCCCGAGTGCAGCTGCGTTAAAATAAGTTTAGGTTAAGTTTCATAAATTCATTTGACGAAACACTTGATTACTTAACCAACTGTTGGAGTCTGCTAAGTCCAAAATAACATCAAAATGATTACGGTTATGGATTTCTTTGCATGAAACTTCAATGCCCGCTCGACCTAACACCATAAGTATTTCACTTGTTTGCCTTTTAAATTCAGATGTTTCTTGTTCACCAAATGCGAAAATAATAGGGCAGTTGTTGACTAAAGTTTTATTGTTCGGGCTATTTTGTTCAATTTCTAAAGGTGTTAATTTTAAAGTGTCATTGATGTAAGTTAAAGCTATCGGTATAAGATCATAAATACCACTTACCGCACAAACCCCTTTAATTAGTTGGTTATTTTTTATTTTGTCGCATTGAATATAGTCAGACCAATTCGTTTGTAGCATCATCATCGCTAAATGGGCGCCAGCAGAGCTGCCTGAGATATAAATTTCATCGGCATCAAAGCCTAATTGTGTTGCATGTGAATATAACCAAGCAATCGCTTTTCTATTTTGCTCTACTATCTCAGTTAAATTAGCATTAGGCGCTAAACTATAATTAATGGCAGCAAAATAACATCCTTTTTGTTGAAAATTACTAGCTGCAAAAGAAGATTCATTTTTTGACAATGCTTGCCAATAACCACCATGTATATATATGTGTAACTTTTTAGTATTGCCTTGAGTTGGTAGGTACAAGTCAATTAATTCATCTTGGCTTTTACCGTAATGTAAATCAGCTTCTAAAGCTTGTTCTCGCTTGGCTTTTTCAAGAGCCACTTTGCTTTGTAATATATATTTATCAATATAAATATTGATGTCATTAATACAACTACTGGGTGAATACTCTCGCTCTAAGTTAGCTAAATCAAAGTTTTTATACATAGTTATTCACTTATGAAGATAATTTATGATTTTGTTAATATTATATCCTGATTTCTATTTATTATAATTAATTTATTCGATGTATAAGTCTTTAAAAATTCAACTGATAAATCAATCATTATTTATAAATAACATTTGTTTTAAAACAGCTAGTTGAAGTAAGTCAAAAGCTTTTATTGAAAGGCTTTAAAATAAACTTGTAACTAAAATATGCCATGTTAACATGCTTGACATCTTTTATTTTTTAACCTCTTAGGTTTCATAATATGCCTACCAGCCTGAAGATATTATTAGTACATTCAAATGCTAAATCTCGAGAAAAAATTGTAGCGTTTTTAAATAATAATAGTGAGCATCAAATTATTGAAGCTTATGATGGTAAATGTGCGGCAAGCTTGTTGAAAACAGAGAATATTTCATGTGTTATTAGTGATATTGAAATTGGTCAACTAGATGGTTGGCGATTAGTTAGAATGGTACGTTCAGGGGTTTTTAATTGCAAAGCGTTAACCCCTTTTATTATGTTAGCTTCGACTTGGTGTGAACGCATCGCAGAAACAACTGCGAAGGAGTTTGGTATTAATGCTATTTTACCATATGAGAAATATGAACAAATTCCTCAATTAATCACGTTACATCACATTAAAGAAATCAATTTAATTCAAAATAAAATATTGGTTATCGAAGATGCTGAAGATACAGCTGATTTGGTTAATCGTATGCTGCGTCATAAATATAGTGTTGAAATAGCAAGTGACGGTAAACAAGGTTTATCGAAATGGCAAGCAGGTGAATATGAGATTGTATTGCTAGATATTATGCTACCAGGTATATCTGGAACAGAAGTATTAGATGAAATTTTAAAGAAAAAACCAGAGCAAACAGTGGTAATAATGACGGCGCATGGTTCGATGGATCTTGCTGAGGAACTGATTTTTAAAGGTGCATGTGATTTTATTAGTAAACCTTTCAGAGCTGAACAGCTGAGAAAGGTAATAGATATTGCAGCGAGAAGAGATGACTTTTTAGTTAGTAATGCACAATTTGCGCAAACCATAACAACATTAAAAGATAATGAAATAGCTAAAAACTCACTCGCTATGGCGCACCAAAGGCTACTTGATAATTTAACAACGAGTGTGTTGGAGTTGGATGAAAGCGGCAAAATATGTTTTGTAAATCAATCTTGGTTTAATTTAACAGGCTACTCGACTGAACAAACTTTAAATGTATGTTTATCACAATTTTTAAGTGACACAGGCTCGATTAATAATACACGCTATAAAAATGTAATGGCTAAGTTGATTAATGGGGAGTTAGAAAAAGAAAAACTAGAATTAAAGTTAAAACACAGGCATGAAGACGAACATTGGATTGAAGCTCGTTTTAATCGTATTCCGAATCAAAATAAAGTCGCTATTTCAGTGACTATTGATGATATTACCTCAAGAAAAATAGCTGAAGATAAGTTAGCTTATCAAGCACTTCATGACCCTTTAACACAATTATATAACCGGCATTATTTTGATCAAAAGCTGAGTGAGTTTTCGTTATTAGCACAAAGGCAAGAGCAAGAACATGGGCTATTATATTTAGATTTAGATCATTTTAAATCGATCAATGACACTCAGGGACACGGCCAAGGTGATTTAGTTTTAACTGACATATCAGAACAATTGACAAACAAACTACGAAAAACAGATATTTTATGCCGTATTGGTGGAGATGAATTTGCTATTTTACTGCCATATACCGATATAGTATCAGCAAGAAAAATAGCTGATTTCATTTGTAAAGATGTTGCATCAGGTCATTTTTATTTTGAAGATCAGATTTATAAGGTGACTTGTAGTGTTGGCATGAGCATGATTGATGGCAAGGAAAAAAATGCTCAAACATATTTACAACGTGCAGATATCGCATTATATGTAGCAAAAGGGCAAGGCAGAAACCAAGTACATTGTTTTACAGCGGATGATAAAGAAAGTGATGAATTTAGAAGTAATATGCGGTGGATTCATATTTTACATCATGCTCTAGAAAATGATCATTTAGAAATGCACTATCAACCTGTCATTAATATAAAAACAAATGATATTGCTTATTATGAAGCCTTAGTGCGGTTGACAGTTGAAGGTAAACTTATTTATCCCAATGAATTTATACCGACTTTAGAAAAATTTGATGATATGAACTTATTGGATCATCATGTGGTAGATTGCGCGTTAAAAGACCTTGCCAACTATCCAGAACTAAAAAAAATAGCAATTAACCTATCTGCGTACGCATTTAGAGATAAACGTTTATTACCATTGGTTGAAAGCTCTTTAAAAGCTTATAGTATTGAACCAAAAAGCGTTATTTTTGAATTGACAGAAAGTGCTTCCTTATCAAATTTAAGTGCGACACAAAATATGATATCTCAGTTATCAAAACTAGGTTGTGATTTTTCAATTGATGATTTTGGTACTGGATTTAGTACTTTTTCTTATCTTAAAAACTTACCCGCCGACACAGTTAAAATTGATGGATCTTTTGTAAAAGAGATGGTTCACGATAAGATCGATTTAGCGTTAGTTAAAGCAATATGTGAAGTTGCTAAAGCGTTAAATAAAAAAACGGTGGCTGAATTTGTTGAGAATAAAGAAATTTTGAATCTATTAAAAGAAATCGATGTTGATTTCGCACAAGGTTTTTATATCGGGAAGCCCAAGCCATTAAATATATTATTTCCTATAAGAAAAAAGAATTTATCACTCGATTGATAATTATAAAATAGCTATTATTTTACCCATGTTACTTCAAAATGCATATTTCAGAGCTATCTGAGCGAGCCCAATTCAAGGCGTATTGATGCAGGAATAGGCACCTTTGGAGCCAATGATAAAATGGGTTTGCTCAAAAGCGCCGTCTCGGCGAGTTTAAACAGGGTTTATGCTGCGTTATTAATTTTAATAAGGGAGCAACCATTATCTTCAATTAATATCTTACCTAAATCCTGTTTAATTCTCGCTGAAATCGAGAATTTTTAGGTATCATGGGTATAGACTCTGCTTGTGATTTTTAATTATTAACCTTTACTTCTGAGTATCAGCATGTCGCTGATATTTTTTATTGGAGGTTTATATGACAACACTCGTGTTGGAACAAAAGCATACGGAGCTACTTTCAAATTCACAAGAAACTTACGCTGATTTGATAATTCGTTATTTAGATGAATTTGAAAGTCAGTTTGTATTTGGTGTACCTGGAGGTGCTATTGAACCATTTTTAAATGCATTGGCAAGAAGTGAAAGGAACAAAAAAACCAAACTTATCGTTGCTCGTCATGAAGCCGGTGCTGCTTTTATGGCCGATGGTTTTAGTCGTGAAACAGGAAAGCTTGGTGTGTGTTGCGCCACAACAGGACCAGGCGCAACTAATTTATTAACCGGTGTCGCATGCGCATATACTGACAATATTCCTATGTTAGTGATAACTGCACAAGTTGCGATTGTTAAATTTGGCAGTGGTGCTTTACAGGATAGTTCTTGCTCAGCAATCGATATGATCGGCATGTTTAAGCATTGTACCAAATATAGTAGTTTAGTATCACATGTACAGCAGTTAGAGCGAAAGCTAAAAACCGCAATTTTAGCCGCCTTTACAGAACCAAAAGGCCCTGTTCATTTAAGTATTCCGTCTGATATTTTAGGCAAAATAACCCAAGTTAAGCCTTTACAAAATGTCAAATTACTCACTCGGACAAGGCCTATGTTTGATCATTTGGCATATCACCAATTATGCTCCAAGATAAAAGTTACAAGTCGTATCGTTTTATTTATAGGTAATGGTGCTCAGTCATGTGGTAATTATATAATGACATTAGCCCATAAACTTCAGTCCCCGATTATTTGTGACATGATGGGAAAAGCGTGGGTTGATGAAACAGATCCTTTATTTTATGGGGTTTATGGCTTCGCTGGTCATCAAAAAGCTAAAAAGTTAATCGAAAACCAAAAATTTAGTTTGTTAATAGCAATTGGTACTCAGTTGGGGGAGTTAGCTACAAGTGGTGGTGATCTTTTGTTATTGAATCATAAGCTAGTACATATAGATCAAAATTTAGAACATTTTTCACGCTCGACTATGGCTAATTTACATCTACACGGTCATATCCCTTCTATATTAATTAAGTTGCTTCATGACCCCGAAATAGAGCAAAAAAACCTGATTGTTCATGATATTGCTACTTATTTAGAGCAAGAAACTGAAATTTTAGCTCGCGATAAAGTTTTACATCCTCAGTTTTTATTTGAGTACTTAAGCCAAAGTTTACCTGAAGATACACGTACCTTTATTGATGCTGGTAACGCCTGGTCATGGGCAAGTCATTATTATTTACGTGCCGATTATGAAGGTTATTATCGGATAGCGACAGGATTGGGTGCTATGACTTGGGCTATCGGCGCATCAATTGGATCTGCTTGTATTGCAAAAAATAAACTCACGATTTGCATTACTGGAGATGGATCTTATTTAATGAGTGCTCAAGAAATTACGGTTGCAAAGCAGCATAATTTACCTGTTGTGATTATTGTTTTAAATGATAGCGCATTGGGAATGGTAAAGCATGGACAACTACTTGGTGGGGCAGAACCTTTGGGGTATGAATTGCCGGATATTAATTTTTCAGCAATGGCTAAAGCTATGGGGATTAATAGTCTTGAGATCACTAATATTAATGACTTAACTAAGATTAATTGGTTGGTATTGAAAGAGCTTAAGGCTCCCACTTTAATCGATATTCATATAGATCCAATTGTTATTCCTCCTATGGGAGAAAGGATCAAAGGGCTGGCAACAAGTGGAGATGCAAAATGAGTGAAGTATATTTGAAGTCCTATTCATGGAATGAAATTACGGATCCCCAAGATCAATACCAAACAAAAAAGCATTTATGCCATGGTTATGATGTATATGGCGATATGCTATCTTATGCAGATTTGACAGATTTAAAACTCTTATTGTTATTGGGAAAGCCACCTTCATTAGATGAAAAAAAAATATTTAATGTATTAGAGTTCTGTTTAGCAAATGCAGGACCGAGAGATTTTTCAGTTCGTGCTGCAATGAATGCAGGTGTGGGTGGCTCATCTCCTGCAGCGGCCTTAATGGCATCTTTAGCTGTTTCATCGGGTAATCTATCTGGTATTAATGAGTTAAAAAGTTTAATAGAAAGTTGGCAACAAGCAGATGAAAAAATAGAGAGTTGGATTTGGCTTGAAAATAAAAAAACTCAAGCTGAAATATTACCTGACTTTGAGCATATACCAGGCTTTGAGATAAAATCTAAAGTGACTCCATTACCTGTATTGCAATCACTCAAAGTCCTTAGCTCTGTAAAAAACACGACTAAAATTCAGTATCTATATGATCATCATTTAGCGTTAACGCAATATCATCAAAAAGGCTTAACCATGATATCTGTTGCAGCCTGTGTGTATCTAGATTTAGGTTTATCTATTGAACAAGCGCAGTATCATTATTTACAAGCAAAATTAGTGGGGGCAGCCCACCATGCTATAGAGCAAAAAAGCTTAGGTTGGAAAAATTTTCCTTTTGCGAAAAAAATTAATTTGAAAAATGATCCGGGTTTTAAAGGGTTACCTGAAATAGAAGGATTAAAACCATGCAGCAAACCTTAGATTTAGAGAGTTATTCAACTGAAATAGGGGCTGCTTTCTTGGGTGAGAGAGCTGTTTATCGAGGAAAAGATTTACATCATGAATTAGGAGATAAAACCTGGTTTGAATTATTAATTTTTGGCATTAAAGCAAGAAAATATAGTTTGAAAGAAGTTAAAATTTTAAATTATATATGGCTATCAACAAGCTACCCAGATCCACGAATTTGGCCTAATCAAGTAATGGCTTTAGCGGGTAGTGTCAGGGCAAGTATTTGCTTGGCCAATAGTGCTGCTATGGCTTTAACTGAAGCGACTATTTATGGTCAAACGGCGTTTACTAAAGGGTTTGACCTTTTTAAACGAGTAAATATTAGGCTTAAACAGGGTAAATTATTAGATGAAATTTTAAAACAAGAGATTAAGGAAAATAATATACTTTATGGTTATGGTCGACCTATTTCAGCGACAGATGAAAGAGTGCCTCATTTTATGAAAAAAGTATCTGATTTAGGGTTTAAATCAGGTAAATATTATAAAATTGCATTCGATATTGGAGACTATTTAAAGCGTAATAAAGGTTTAGAGATGAATATTAGTGCGCTTTATAATGCTATCTGTGCGGATTTGGGTTTTACTTTATTAGAATATCAAGCTTTTATGATTCACTGCTTTAATGCAGGCATGTTGCCATGTTATCTAGAAGCTAGAGATAATGCGGAAGGTGATTTTTTTAACTTACCAGTATCAGCGGTTAAATATCTAGGGAATCACTTGCCAAGGTCTTGGCCTAAAGTATAATATTATAAGGATCAATCGCATCACTCGAATTTGAGTAATGCGATTGAAATATTTAAAAATTATATTTTACATTAAACCATAAACTCCGTTTATAATGTGGTAAATCATCAGGAAGATCAACAGTACTAGCACCTTGAGCTGGTCCTATACTGGATTCTTTTATATCATAATTTAATAAATTTTTTATTGAAAAAGATAAATTAACATTGTTTATCAATTCTGATGCAATTAGGGTTGCATCAACTTTGTGGTAACCATTTAACGCCTCTCTAGGATCATTATCCATTCTTTCTCGTTCGCCGATGTAATTCCATTGCACATTTAGCTGCCAAATATCAGAGATTTGATTATGACTTGTTAAGTAAACGGAATGATTAGCTGCATGGCCTGGAGGAGAGATAATTTTGATATTTTGTGAAATATCAACCTTTACCTCAGAATCTTGATAGGCATAACTAGCTGATATCGACCAGTTAGTATTTACCTTTACTTTAGCCTCAACCTCAATGCCATGACCAGTCTGTTCACCTGAATTTTTCGCAGATACTGTATTTGCGCCAGTATCTGGTACAAATTGAATGCTATCATCTATATGGTAATTAAATACATTGAAATCTAATTCAAGATTATTATTAGGTTTATAATTGAGTGCCAGCTCATAGGTATTGATCACTTCCGGTTTTAGATTGGTATTACCTAGCGCAACAGGGTTATTAATTGCATATAACTCAGTAAAAGAAGGGGCTCTAAAAGCTTGGCCGTATAAGGCTTTAAAAGATAAGTTATAATCAGCTGACCATACTAAGGCTAATCTAGGGTTCAGGGTAGAACCAAAATCAGAATAATCATCATAGCGGGCACCAATAGTAAGCTCCCAATCAGTTAAAATTTTCCATTCATCTTGTAAGTAAAAGTAATGATTATCTCTTCTATTTTCATGTAAATATACGGCATCGGTATCGCTTACATCTGTTAAGCCTTGCGGTAATGGCATAAATGCAGAGTCGAAGTTTTTGCTTTCTTTTACTTCATAAATTCCGCCGTCAAATAAACCTAACCCCATGCGAATTAAATGTTTATTTCCTTTGTAACTTAAGGTAGCTGAGGCTCGAGTATTTTGTTCTTTGTATTCAGGATTTCCTATCATGCCATCAGGGTACATGCCGTAAAATCCACCTTCAGGAAAAAGGTATGTATCTTCTTCCGAATTCATAGTGCCATGGTAATAGCTTGTTTTAAATTGATATTCCCATTTATCCAATATTTGTTTTTTATAAGTTAAATCGAATGTTGTGCGTTCACTACCATAGCGACCATTGGGGTCTAAGGCACTAGCAATACCAAAATCAGTACCAATATTATATCTACCTTGAAAGCCAAGTCTCAAAGTTAAGTTTTTATAATTGGCTTCAACTCTAGCTTCAGTGGTATCCACTGAGCGATTTACAGTACCAGGTACTAAAGAAGCATTTGTTCCTATTGCATTATCAATACGAGACTGCGCATCATGATTAACTGTTGGGGCTTCACCATCTGTTTTGCCATATTCTAACGACAGAAAATATTTTAAGTCAGAATCATTATTTGAAAATTGAATGAAACTATTACGGTTATTAAAGTTACCGATAGTAAGACCCATGTTATTTTTCGAGTTGAGCTGACCATTTTTAGTAATAATATTTATAACACCTGCGAATGCATCCGCTCCATAAATAGCCGAACCGGGTCCTCGAATAATTTCAATTCTTTCAATTGCTTTAATAGGCATCCCGGCCCATACATTACTTTGGTTACCAGTGAATAAACTCGTTATGGGTGTATAGTTGATCATTAATAAAGTTTGAGGATTATAAGTGGATGAAATACCTCGAATAACAAATTTATCTAAATTATTTTGCGGGTGTTTTTCAATGTGTAGACCAGGCACCATTTCTAATACATGACGTATATCTTGTGCGCCTGATTGCATAATTTGCTGTTTGGTTATGATACTGGCAACGGCTGGGGCTTTATTGATCGGCTTACTATAGCCTGTTGCTATCGATATAAACTCATCACCGCCATAAAAGTCAGCAAATTCATCGCCATCATCAAACATATTCTTTTCTAACTCTTCTAATGCCCAAGTTGTGCAAGAGAAAAGTGATAGGAATACTAACCACGAAATATTTGCTTTTTTCATCATACATCAGCCTGATTTTAATAGGTTTTGTGTTTCACTGTGATTGGTAACTCCAGTGTAAAGCAAGATCCTTCGCCAAATTGACTACTTACTTTTATATTACCACCTAAAAGTTTAGCGAAACTTTTTGATATCGCTAGGCCGAGTCCAGTTCCGCCATATTTTCTTTGTTCTGTACCATCTACTTGATGGAACTCTTCAAAAATGTACTTTTGTTGTTGTATCGTTAACCCGATACCATTATCGATTACTGTTAATCGAAATGTGTTATGCATGTGATCAATTGATATCGTGATTTTTCCTTGGTGTGTAAATTTACACGCATTTGATAGTAGGTTTAAAATGATTTGTAATAGTTTTTCTTTATCAGTAGATAGTGTTATATCACTAAATGTATCAATAGATAATGTATTTTTATTGTTTTTTACTAATGGATAGACTGTACTTGCACATTCTTTAATGATTGCTTCTAATGAAGTTTTTTGAATATTAACGTCCATTTTTCCTGATTCTGTCTTTGCGAGTGCTAAGATCGAGTTTATTAAGTTTAGTAAACGTCCAGCTGCTTGTTTTACTTTGTTTAAATCTTCAACTTCTTGCAGCATTACTGCAAACTCTAGCTCTTCAGATACCAAATCAATGTACCCAATTATCGATTGTAATGGCGTGCGTAATTCATGACTGATATTGGCTAAAAATTCTGATTTAGTTCTTAGTGCAGTTAAAGCACTGTCTCGTGCTTGGATGAGTTCTTGCGTTCTTAACTCTACTTCAGTACTCAGCCGATCGTTGTAGTTTTTAAGATTTTGTTCTTGATGTTGTAATGTTTGCATCAATTGATTGAAACTATAGGCCATTTTTTGAACTTCTTGAGGGCCGTTCGTTGGAGCAAGCTTAAATTCTTGTGTTTTACGTGCTTGATCCATGATGAAGGATAGCTCTCGAATTGGTTGGGTCAATCGCGTCACAATAATTGCGGTTAATATGCCAACAATTAAAGCTATAATTAAACCTGTTATAGTATTTCTATACAGTAATTCTGAGGTAATAAAATGTAATGAAGCTTTACTCACATTTAACGATATATACCCTAAATATTGCTCGGTAGGTTCATCAAACTGGAGTTCACTTTGTTCTGTAGATTTTAAATAAACAGGTGCCATTATTTTCCACGAATCTAATGTATCAATTATCTTTAACTCATCAATAATTTGCGCATGTTGTGACTGCCAAAACTTACCCTGATGATAAACTCCCACATTTTCAGAGGTAAATATAGCTGTGCCTAAAATGTCTTGAAAATTCATAATAGGAGAAAGTGCATCATGAGCATCTTGTTTATTATGAGTAACTAAACTAAGCACACTTCTATGAGCTAAGTCTTCGGCGATTTGGGTTGTATATTCTTTTAGATTTTTTTCGATTTGTATACTTGAACTGAAATAATTTAAAATAGCGGCTAAGAATGACAATATAGAAACTAAAGATACCACCATAATCAGTAAACGTTTACTAAAACTAAATTGTTTATTAAGCAAAGGTGCCTCTCAATTATAGGGGGGTTGGATAGGTAGCACTGAAAGATTCTTTTTGTCCGTTACTGTATTTTAATCCGAGGTGATCAGCTGTTCTTAAATTGACTCCTAATTTGTTACTTTTCATTGGTTCAACACCAGGTTTTGTTTTTTGATAATAAAGTTGTTTAACCATTTGTACTAAGCGTTCACCCGAACCTTCATTATTTGGAAAAACAGAGAATAAAGTACCGCGTTTAGCATGAGAGGGTTTAGATGAAAAAAGCAGTAATTTTTTTCTCCAACTTTGCTTTAACACTAAAGGTAGAACGACTTCTTCATTGGACGTGATTTTATCTAAGGGTAACCATAAGGCATCTTTTTGGTTATCAGCTGATTTAATCACTTGTTTATATGTGGCAATTGCATTTGGTAAATCATTAACTTTATAACTACTTAGCGTTAACTGGCGTTGTTTTGCGGCATTGTGTGCTAAATCAATTAGCCATTGATTAATAGGACTGTAAATAACATGAACTTTTTTTGTATTGGGTGCAAGTTCTAATAGTTTATTGAGTAAACTATTGGGATCTGCGATTAAGCTCACTCCGGAAATACCATTTGGTTTTAAAGGCAGTGCACCACTGACAAAAGAGATGTTATTCATTAATAAATCAGCCATTAAAAAGCCACGACGACCTAAAGTAATTACCATATCGACATTGTTACTTTTAAGTTTTTTTAAAAGCAGCTCTGGGTCATAATTTTTCTTTAAGGCATGGTTTTCAATATCTTGTTTATATTTTGATTGTATGCCATTTAATATTTGTTTAAAAACGAGATTATATGGCGCTCTTACTTCAGGATAAAGCACAGCTAAACGTTCAGCATAAATCGGACTACTGAAAAAATTTAAAATGAGTAAATAGATGATTATTTTTAACAATATTTATTTCTATTTATTATCTTTATCAAATCCATTATATCTAGATTAAATGTAAATAGGGATAAATTTATAATGAATAATTAGTTTGTTTAATTTATTTATAGGTTCTTAGAAGTTACTTATGAAGTATGTTATTTTTATATTTCGTAGTTTATTATTGATTTTGCTTATGCCTTTGGTGGCTTTAGCAACACCCACATTTTGGGATTTTTTTAATAAGCATAATTCTATTATGCTTTTGATAGATCCCCGAAGTGGGCATATCAAACATGCAAATAATGCAGCTAGCCAATTTTATGGTTATAGTCAAAAACAATTACAATCTATGACTATTCAACAGGTAAATACATTAACGCCAAAGCAAGTATCAGAGGAAAGACGATTAGCCGAACAACAAGGGCGTAATTTTTTTATATTTAGGCATCGATTAGCAAATTCAGAAATAAAAACTGTTGAGGTGTACTCTGTCCCGCTCAATTTCGATGGAAAAACGTTACTTTACTCAATTATTAGGGATATTTCTAAAGAACGAGGATTAGAAGCTGATCTTTGGCACTACCAAACGCAATTAGAAGCTATGGTCGAGTTACAAACTAAGGAATTAAAAAATCAAAGTGAATTATTAATATATATTTTTTCGGCTGCAATTTTATTTATGTTGTCACTGATTCTTGTGCTTGTTATTACGTTACGCCATGTTAATTCATCCCGCAAAAAATTAATAAAAAATGAAAAAGAATTAAGACTTGCAGCTGGCGTGTTTGAAACAGCAAGTGAAGCTGTGATGATCACTAATACTCAAAATCAAATTATAAAAGTGAATAATGCTTTTAGTGATATTACGGGTTACCGAGAAAATGAAGTGATTAATCATAGTTTAACCCAGTTTAAATTTACATCTGAAGATGCTGTTTATTTAAAAAATATATTTACCATCATAGAGAATCAAGGACATTGGCAAGGAGAACTTTGGAGCAAAAAAAAGAATGGTGAGAGGTACCTGCAGAAGTTGGCCGTATCGACCATGAAGGATCCTAATAATCATGTTGAAGGATATGTTTTTTTGTTTAGTGATATAACGCAAAGAAAAGCGGATGAAAAACGTATTTGGAAGCAAGCTAACTTTGATTCTTTAACAGGACTAGCTAATAGAGGTTTATTTATAGAACATTTCTCTCGGAGCATTGAGCGAGCCAAAAGAAGTAATAAGCTAGTGGCATTGTTATTTATTGATTTAGATAGATTTAAATATATAAATGATACTTTTGGTCATGCCGCAGGCGATTTATTGTTAATTGAAGCTGGAAACCGTATTAATAAAAACTTAAGAAAGGCAGATACAGTTGCACGTTTTGGTGGCGATGAGTTTGCTTTGGTATTACCTGACATTAATGACTTACATAATGTAGAAGCAGTTGTTAATAAGCTCTTAATATCATTGTCTCTCCCTTATGATTTAAAAGGAAAAAAAGCAATTATATCAGCGAGTATTGGCATTGCTATTTATCCTGAAAATGGTTCTGATATTGATATTTTATTAAGAAATGCAGATAGTGCCATGTACAAATCGAAAGAAATAGGCCGTAATACCAGTTACTTTTTCACACATGCAATGGATGTTGAAGCACAGCGTCGTAGAGCCCTTGAGCAAGCACTACATAGCGCGGTAAAAAATAATGAATTAAGTTTAAATTTTCAGCCTATAATCAACTTGAAAACCGGTGAAGTTGCAAGCTGTGAGGCATTAATTTGTTGGCAACATAGCGAATTTGGTATTATTTCACCAGAGGAGTTTATCCCTTTAGCGGAAGATGTAGGCTTAATAATACCCATTGGTGAATGGGTATTAAAGCAAGCTTGTAATGTGGCGATGAGTTGGTTTAATTCAAAACAAACAAAAATTCCTTCAATATCCGTTAATTTATCTAGTTATCAATTTAAAAAACAGGATATTACCAAATTAGTTAAACAAATATTATTTGAAACAGGACTACCGGCCTCAAGGTTAATCCTAGAAATTACCGAAAGTTTGTTAGTGAATGATGATGAATCAACGTTAAATCAATTAGAGCAATTGAGAGCCTTAGATGTTTCAATATCCATTGATCATTTTGGTACGGGTTACTCTTCATTAAGTTATTTAAAAAAATTTCCCATCAATTATCTGAAAATAGATAAATCTTTTGTGATAGACCTAGTATTAGATAATGAAAGTAGAGCCTTAATTGAAGGTATAGTATCGATGGCCAAAAGTCTAAAATTAGATGTGACAGCCGAAGGTGTTGAAAGTAATGCGCAAGCTACATTTTTGAAATCACTTAACTGTTCATTTGCTCAAGGTTATTTATATAGTAAGCCTTTAACTGAAATAGCTCTAAATCGTTATTTAGAAAAAATAAGGTATAAGTTATGAGCCAAGTATTAGATGATTTATTGTCATTATTGGATTTAGAAACCATAGAAAAAGGGCTTTATCGAGGTAATAGTCAAGATTTAGGATTTAAAGCTGTTTTTGGTGGGCAGGTAATGGGGCAAGCTTTATCAGCTGCAAAAGAGACTGTAGTTGAAGAACGGTTGGTACATTCACTGCATTCATATTTTTTACGTCCAGGGGATGCTTCAAAAGCTATCGTATATGACGTGGAAAATATTCGAGATGGTAAAAGCTTTAGCACTCGCAGAGTTAAAGCGATTCAAAATGGTAAACCTATATTTTATATGACGGTATCATTTCATAATGAAGAGCCGGGTGTAACCCATCAAGCATCTATGCCTAATGTTCCTGGACCTGAAAACTTACGCTCTTCATTAGAGTTTTATCGTGAAAATGCCAGTTTGATCCCTGAAAAAATAAGAGAAAAAGTATTATGTGATAAGCCTATTGAAATAAGACCGGTTAATTTTCAAAGCCCATTTAAGCCTGAAGTGACATTGGCAAATCGTTATGTTTGGTTCAAAGCCTCTGGTGAAATGCCAAGTGATCCACGTATTCATAAATATTTATTAGCTTATGCATCTGACTTTGAGTTTTTACCAACGGCATTACAGCCTCATGGCCTTTCTTTTATGCAGCCTAATATGCAAGTTGCCACCATAGATCATGCTATGTGGTTTCATAGAGAATTCAAAATGGATGAATGGATTTTATATGCAGTCGATAGTCCATCTGCAAGTGGTGGCAGAGGTTTAGTGAGAGGACAGTTTTTTAACCAAGGCGGAGTCTTAATTGCTTCAACCATGCAAGAAGGATTGATCCGCCAAAGGAGATAGTCAGTTTTAATAATGTAGGGCTAATCTTATTAGCCTATGCATTTATTGTTATGTTGAGATGTAGTAAGTTCAATCGACTGTAAAACATTAGGTGAAAGTAAATGAGTTACTCTATCATAGAGTTCAATAAGCTCTGAGCTAGATTGAAAATCATTATTATGATCAACTTCTAATAATTCATTTTCTTTGAGGCCTAAAATAAAGCTATTTAAAACTTTTTTATCAAAGAATTCTGGTGTTTTTATACCGTGTAGCAAGCTAAGTCTTTGTGCTAAATTTTGGCTACTTGTTTCTAATTGAGCGCGACTCACTCCAGATCCTTTTGGAATAAGGCCCAATACCACAGCATATCTTTGTAAAGTACAGTCAATTATACGACTTAGTAAATCTAGCTGAAAATATGCACTGCTAGAATCACTGATGATAGATATATCATCTCCTATAACTTGAATTAAACCTTGCTCATGTAAGTTATTTAAGATCGTTTCTATATAATCATTGGCTAAAGGTTTTAAAAACCACTCAACTGCAAATAATGGATAAAGTTTTCCTACTAATTTTTTACAGCTTTCTATATTTGTTTTTTGTTGTTGTAAAATAAAACGAGCCAACAAACTTGGAACACAAAAAAGATGTATTACATTATTTCTATAATAGTTTAATAGCACTTTTTCTTTATCTTTAATTACTACAATATCGCCAAATGAATCTTGTAATAAGTTTAACTTATTTAGTTTAAGCGCATGTTCTAATAGTGTGTGCGCATCTTCATCTGGTTGCGTCACCCTATCTGTATAAGGTGCATGAGTTTGCAGGTTTAAATAAAGTTTTAGTTGGGTTAATACTTCAGGCCGACTTAAAGCATGTTTATCACTATTTAATAATATGAGCGCGAGTAGGTTAATTGAATTTAATGCCGCTGCATTATTTATATTTACCATGATCTGTTGCGCTAAATCACTTACTTGTCTGCCTAACCATTGTGGCTTTATAGAGTCATCATCACTAATAGAATCACGCCAATCAGGCTGGTTATCATTTAAAAATTGATTTACGTTTATTGGTTCTGCAAAATTAACATAACCACGACCATAGTTTTTTAAATTTTTAATCGCTTTAAATATACCGAATATAGACTCATTCTTTTTATGATCACCAGCCAACTCTTTTAGATAGGTACTTACTTCCATTACATGTTCATAGCCAATATAAACTGGTACGATAGAAATGGGCCTATCTAAGTCTCTGAGCATAGCTTGTATAGTCATCGCTAACATGCCTGTTTTAGGTGCTAGCAATCGACCTGTTCTACTACGGCCACCTTCCGTATAAAATTTTATCGAATGACCTTTGTTAAATAACTGAAATAGGTATTCTTTAAAAATAGTCGAGTAAAGTTTATTTCCCTTAAATGAACGGCGAATAAAGAACGCACCACAACGCCTAAATATTGGACCTGCAGGCCAAAAATTAAGGTTAATTCCTGCAGCTATATGTGGTGGTACTAATCCTTGCTGATAAATAGCATGAGTTAATAACAAATAATCCATATGACTTCTATGACATGGCACATAAATAACTTCGTGACCTTTTTGCGTTAGTTCATTCACTTGCTCAATATTTTTAACGTCAATACCATTATACAGTTTGTTCCATAACCAAGTGAGCACTCTTGCAAAAACACCAATAACAGCGTCGTTATAATTAGCGGCAACCTCATTGAGTTGCTTTAAAGCATTTTCTTGTGCTTTATCATTACTAATATTTTTGCTTTTAGCTTCATCAGCAATTGCTTTTTTTATATTTTTAGAAGCTAATAATCCTTGAAATAGTTGGTCTTTTGAAGGTAGTTTAGGTCCTGTTACAGCCAACTTTTGACGTTTAAAATGTGCACGTGCCACTCGAATTAGCTTATGAGGTAAATTATCTGTTGCATGTTTTTTATTTAGCAATTCTCTTGCGTTAACGGCTTGGCTAAAACGAATAATATTATCTCGACCTGAAAATATAACAACTAAAGATTTACGCAACCAACTAGGGCTTAAAGAATGAGACAATAAAGTACTTAGTCCAGGTTTTTCTTTACCTGGATCCCTGCCCCATAATATGGTGACAGGGATAATCTGCACTGTTTGCTCAGGGTTATCTTGCAACGCTTTAAATATTATTTCACCTTGACCCAAAGCGTTTGTTTTTTTTATTTTAGAGCCAAATAAAGGAGTAGGGTTTGCTAAAGGAATTAAACTTGGCAGTGAATAGTCTCCTAAGTTTTGATTTTTTCTTGGATTAGGTAACCCCAGTTTTTTACATTGATGTCCTAATGCAGCTATATCACTGCGAGAGTTTAGTCGAGTAATATAAAAAGTTGGTAAATTGGCTTTAAGACCTAATTGTGAGCAAGGATCTTCAGGGAGCAGTTTGCTTTTTACAAAGATACTATTAGCTAATTTAGTTAATAAGTTAAACCCTGTATTCAAAAAAGAAAAAAATGCCATTAGTTTACCTAAGAAAAAAATTTGCGTAAGGATATCAGTTATTCAATATTTATTATAGAACTGGCCTGACCATGAAGTTTATGAAATGGTGAACATCTTTAAATAGATGTTTACCATTTTAAATTAACTGTATATACTCACAGTAACATGTACTGTATGGAAACCCAGTTGTATGCGTCCATTAACAAAACGACAAGCACAAATATTAGAATTAATTAAAGTATTTATCAAAGATACAGGCATGCCTCCAACAAGGGCTGAAATAGCACAATCTCTCGGGTTTCGTAGTGCAAATGCAGCTGAGGAGCATTTAAAGGCCTTAGCTAAAAAAGGTGTGATCGAAATGGTACCTGGCGCTAGCCGTGGTATTCGTGTTGTTGAAGAAGATCAACCTGAGCAACTTGGCTTACCATTAATTGGTCAAGTCGCTGCGGGCTCTCCGATACTTGCGCAAGAGCATGTCGAAAGCCATTACGAAGTTTCAGCTGATTTGTTTAAACCAGCGGCTGATTTCTTATTACGTGTTAATGGTATGAGTATGCGAGATATAGGCATTATGGATGGAGATTTATTAGCCGTTCATAAAACGCAAATTGCTAATAATGGTCAGGTAGTTGTTGCCCGAGTGGGTGACGATGTCACCGTTAAACGTTTTGAAAAAAAGGGAGATAAAGTGCTCTTACACCCTGAAAATAAAGATTTTTCAGATATTGTAGTAGATTCAGAAAGTGAGTCGTTTAATATTGAAGGCTTAGCCGTAGGTGTTATTAGAACAGCAGACTGGATGTAAGTTAATTTACATCTAGGTTCAAGCTTTTTAACGCTAATGTCTATTCAGATAAATGTATATTAGCGTTTTTTATCATTATTATAAATTAAATACTTCAAATTTCATTCATATCAATAAAAATTATCCAAATTCTATTTTCTAATAGAAAACTTCTACCTATCTAGCTACAAAGCTTGTTTTTACTGCTTTTATCTAAATTTCCCTTTCATATTTTTTTTATTAACTTACTGATTTTACAAATTTATCAAAAATATACTTGTTGTTTTTTTGTTAAAACTTGCACAAATAACAATCATAGACTAATTGGTTATAGAGCTGTTTAAAATAAAATTAATTTAAAACAGTAATAAAAATAAATACCAATAATAATAGTGAAATGGCATAGTGCGTTAGAGGTTAAATTTAATTACCTAGTCTGAGGTTATTTTATTCGATTGATATCTTTGCCATTTTTTTGCTTTAAGCATAAAGGAGATGTCACATGGGTGTCGTGCGCTTTACCTTGTGGCTTATATTGCTTATCCCTCAATTAAGTTTTGCAAATAGCTCGCTTAATATGAGAGTTGGAGTAACCGATATAAGTGAAAACGTTTATCAATTGCATATGATCATTTTTATGATTTGTTGCGTGATAGGCATAATTGTCTTTGGCCTAATGTTTTGGGCTATATTCCATCATAGAAAATCAAAAGGGGTTAAACCTGCCCAATTTCATGAAAGTACAAAAATTGAAATATTATGGACTGCAATTCCTTTTGTAATCTTAATTGGTATGGCTGTACCTGCTACTAAAGCACTTATTGCAATGGAAGATACCTCTAAAGCGGATCTCACCATAAAAGTAACTGGTTCTCAGTGGAAATGGCATTATGAATATTTGACCTACCAAGGTAAAAAAGGGGATGTTGATTTTTATTCCATTATGTCTACCTCACAAGATCAAATAACTAACAAAGAAGGCAAAGGTGAACATTACTTACTTGAAGTAGATAAACCTTTAGTGATCCCAACAGATAAAAAAGTACGCTTTTTAATAACTTCAGATGATGTAATTCACTCTTGGTGGGTGCCTGATTTTGCGGTGAAAAAAGATGCTAACCCAGGTTTTATTAATGAAGCTTGGGCCCGAGTAAATACACCGGGTACATATAGAGGTCAGTGTGCAGAATTGTGTGGTAAAGATCATGGTTTTATGCCTGTAGTTGTGGTTGCTAAAAAACCTACTGAGTTTGATGCATGGTTAATTGAAAGCCAAAAAGAGAAACAAAATGAAGCACAAGCAGATCAAGCATTATTATCTCAAACATTATCAAAAGAAGAGCTTATGACTTTAGGTCAGCAAGTATATATGTCTAGCTGTGCTGCATGTCATCAACCTACAGGTTTAGGGATCCCTGGTGTATTCCCAGCATTAAAATCAAGTCCAATTGCTTTGGGTGATGTAAATGCGCATATAGATATGGTTTTACATGGAACGCCAGGTACGGCAATGCAAGCATTTGCCAAGCAGCTTACTTTAAAACAATTAGCTGCAATTGTGACCTATGAGCGAAATGCTTGGGACAATAATATGGGTGATGTAGTGCAACCTAGCCAAATTAAAGCCAGAATAGGGGGTGATGAATAATGAACTCTATTACTCAAGATAATGAAAGTACACAAGAACAATTAGATCAAATTAAAACGCAAGAAGGTGTGAGCATAACTGATCATGATGACACTCACACAGAGCATCATCATGGACCTGAAAAGGGGATTAAACGTT
Organism: Pseudoalteromonas sp. NBT06-2; assembly: GCF_002276045.1. Lineage (GTDB taxonomy): Bacteria > Pseudomonadota > Gammaproteobacteria > Enterobacterales > Alteromonadaceae > Pseudoalteromonas. The sequence continues at coordinate 34,151 of NZ_NQMR01000068.1, forward strand.
GGCTGTATACAACCAATCATAAAGATATTGGTTCAATGTATTTAGTTTTTTCATTGGTGATGTTTTTAATTGGTGGCAGTATGGCTATGGTGATCAGGGCTGAGTTATTTCAACCTGGTTTACAATTAGTTGATCCGCATTTCTTTAATCAAATGACAACGGTTCATGGTCTTATTATGGTATTTGGTGCCGTAATGCCAGCTTTTGTTGGTTTAGCTAACTGGATGGTGCCTTTAATGATAGGCGCACCAGATATGGCATTACCGCGAATGAATAACTGGAGCTTTTGGATCTTACCATTTGCATTTGCAATTTTACTTGGGTCATTATTTATGGAAGGTGGCGGCCCTGCTTTTGGTTGGACTTTTTACGCACCACTTTCAACAACATATAGTAATGATAATACTGCGTTATTTGTATTTGCAATTCACATTATGGGTATGAGTTCAATTATGGGAGCGATAAATGTTATCGTTACCATAGTGAATATGCGTGCGCCAGGCATGACTTGGATGAAATTACCTTTATTTGTTTGGACTTGGCTGATAACCGCATTTTTATTAATTGCTGTTATGCCAGTATTAGCAGGTACGGTCACTATGGTACTCACCGATAAATACTTTGGGACTAGCTTCTTTAATGCTATGGGTGGTGGTGACCCAGTGATGTTTCAACATATATTCTGGTTTTTTGGTCACCCTGAAGTATACATAATGATTTTACCTGCCTTTGGTATTGTTTCTTCTATTATTCCTGCTTTTTCTCGTAAAAAACTATTTGGTTATGCTTCTATGGTATATGCCACCGCTTCGATTGCATTTTTATCTTTCATCGTTTGGGCACATCATATGTTCACTACGGGGATGCCGTTAGCGGGTGAGTTATTCTTCATGTATACCACGATGCTGATTTCGGTTCCTACTGGGGTAAAAGTCTTTAATTGGGTCGCAACCATGTGGCGAGGTTCTCTGAGCTTTGAAGTGCCAATGTTATTTGCGATTGCATTTGTAGTGTTATTCACCATAGGTGGGTTTTCAGGTCTGATGTTGGCAATTACACCTGCAGATTTCCAATACCATGATACTTATTTTGTGGTGGCGCATTTTCATTATGTATTGGTAACAGGGGCGATCTTCTCGATTATGGCAGGAGTATATTATTGGCTACCAAAATGGACTGGCAACATGTTTGATATTGCACTGGCTAAATGGCATTTCTGGTTATCATTGGTCTCGGTAAATGTATTGTTTTTCCCGATGCATTTCGTTGGTTTAGCAGGTATGCCTAGACGTATTCCTGATTATGCACTGCAGTTTGCTGACTTTAACGCGATTATTAGTATTGGTGGTTTTGCATTCGGTTTATCACAACTGCTGTTTGTTGTTGTGGTTTATAAGTGTATAAAAGGTGGTGATAAAGTCCCAGCAAAAGTATGGGATGCTGCTGAAGGTTTAGAGTGGGAGGTAGATTCACCCGCGCCATATCATACCTTTGAAACACCACCAAAAATAAAGAATTAGACAATGACTAGTCAGGGGAAATTAATACGAAATTTAGCTTTTGCTTGTATTGGTATGTTTGCTTTTGCTTTTGCTTTAGTGCCGTTATATGACGTTTTTTGCGATATCACCGGACTTAATGGCAAACCAAGTTTAGAACAAGCAAAGGTAAGCGAAACCATAGATACTAGCCGAATAGTTGATGTGGGTTTTATAACTCATATTCAAAATAAAGCACCTTTTAAGGTTTCGGCTGATCAAGCTGTGATTTCGGTGCAACCTGGTGCGATGAGCAAGGTAGTGTTTAAAGCTAAAAATATAAGTAGTGAAAATCGGATGATGCAGGCTGTGCCGTCTATATCACCGGGGCTTGCTGCGAAATATATGCATAAAATTGAGTGTTTTTGTTTTAATCAGCAGGCATTAGCGGCTGGAGAAGAGGCTGATCTTGCTTTGATGTTTTACATAGATACTGCACTACCTATAGAAATTGAAGAATTAACTTTGTCCTACACCGTATTTGATATTACGCAAAGCGGTCAGATGGGGTCCTCCCAAGGAGCAAGTAAATGAAAGAACAATATGAAAAATATTATGTCCCAGCGCAAAGTCCATGGCCATTTGTAGGTGCCGTAGGGTTATTTTTTATCGCAGTTGGCGCGGGCTTAACCGTAATGCAAATGGGAAAAGAAGCAAGCTCTGGCCAATATGTATTATTAGTTGGGATTATAGTGATCCTGTATATGTTATTTGGGTGGTTTAAAAATGTGATAGATGAGTCTATGGCAGGTTTGTATTCAAAGCAATTAGATGTTTCCTTTAGGCAGGGTATGGCTTGGTTTATTTTATCTGAAGTCATGTTCTTTTTTGCATTTTTTGGTGCTTTATTTTATGCCCGAATGTTATCGGTACCTTGGTTAGGAGGTGCTGATAATAATGTAATGACCAATGAAGTTTTATGGAATGGTTTTGAAGCGGCTTGGCCATTATTAACCACGCCATCAGGTGAAACGACACAAGCTATGGGATGGCAAGGGTTGCCATTAATTAATACTTTAATTTTATTAACCTCATCTATCACAGTGCATTTTGCTCATGTTTCAATAGAAAAAAATAAACGTACTCAGCTTAAAGTATTTATGATGCTCACTGTATTGCTTGGTATCGGGTTTTTATTTTTGCAAGTTGAAGAGTATATACATGCCTATAATGAATTAGGGTTAACTTTAGAGTCTGGCATATATGGTAATACCTTTTTCATGTTGACCGGATTTCATGGCATGCATGTGACATTAGGCACAATTATGTTATTTGTGGTTATGCTAAGAGTATTCAAAGGGCATTTTAGTCCAAAAAATCACTTTATGTTTTTAGCCGCAGCATGGTACTGGCATTTTGTTGATGTAGTTTGGTTAGGTCTATTTATGTTTGTTTATGTAATTTGATATTGATGCTAGGCGGGGCTTCAGACGTGTTATATATTCAAGGGATTGAAGCCCGTCTACAACAGGGAATTTGTAGGCGGGAATTTATTCGCAAATTTAATATTAACTAAAATGGACTTGAATTTGGCGTGATCCAACCGAGCATAATAGCAACAATAATAAATATCATGGCAAAAGCTGAAAACATTACCCTGCGACCAAGTAGTTGAGATATAGAAGGTCCATCAGGATCATTTTTTAACATAACAAATAAAGCTTTAAAAAGATTTAATACGATAAAAATCAATAGTAAAGCAATAATAATTTTAACTAACATCTTTTTCTCCGGAAGTGTCTATGTTGATTAGTTTAAGAAGTAAACAATATCATTGTTCATTTATATCATTAATTTTGGTGATTTTGGTAGTATCTTTGTGTTTGTATTTAGCTGCATGGCAATTACAAAGAGCTGAAAATAAACAACAAAGACTAGACTATATCGAAGCGATGAAAAATAAAGGAGAGTTTAGCTGGGCAAAGCTTAACTATTTGCCTGCTACTTTTAATAAAACGGGATTGCAGTTAAAAACGAAAGGTAAGTTTAATACACATAAGTATTGGTTACTAGATAACAGAACGCTGAATGGCCGCCCAGGCTATGATGTTATTACAATTTTTTACCCATCAAATAGCTCCCAAGCCTTATTGGTAAACTTTGGCTGGATAGCTCAAGGTGAAAGTAGAAATAATTTACCTACTATTCAATTACCTAATCATGAAATTGCTATAAACGTACAATTAAAACAGGGAGATTTAGCTGGTTTTTATCTTAATGGCGCTCAGTTATCGGTTCAAGGCTGGCCAAAATTGATTCAATTTATCGATATAAAAATGCAAACAAAACAAAGCACCCAGCAGTTAGTTGATTTTATAGCATACGCAATAGATAAAAATCCATATGCACAACCACATTATCAAAATGTGGTAATGCCGCCAGAAAAACATCACGCATATGCTTTACAGTGGCTACTAATTGGTATCGCTGCTTTAGGTATTTTTATATTTGCTGTACGTAGTCAAAATAATAATCAAACAAAAAGCAGTGACTTTAATACACAAATTCCTACGGGAGAAGTAAATGACAAATAAAAAAACAATTATTATTTTCATTGTCAGTTTTATCATACCACTAGCTTTGGCATATATGGTATTAAAATTAGACTTAATTCCAACCAAGACAGTTAATACAGGAGAGTTTTTAACACAAGAGATAAAGCTAAACTCTTGGACAGAAATAAACCCCAAAGCGTGGTCAATTGCATATATTTCTCCCAAGCAATGCAATGACATTTGTACGAAACGCAGATCTGAAATAAAAAATGTTTACTTAGCCTTAGGTAAAAATCAGGGTAAAGTTGATTTAGTTTTATTAGGAAGAGAAAAAGTTGTAGCGATAGGTTTTAAAAATTATATTTACAATAAAGAGCAGCTTAAACAAGACGCTTTATACCTAATAGATCATATGGGCTTGGTTGTATTGACTTATCCAATTACCAATGATGAACAAGCTAATAGAATGACGAATAAAGGTATGATAAAAGATCTTAAAAAGTTATTAAATTATGCCCGTAGTTCGTAACAAATATTTAGAGAAGGAATAAATACACACTTAAAATAAAAATTGTGATATTAAGTAGTTGAAGGATTCATAATAATGAAGAAAAATATATCTCAGTATTTTAAAAATAAATATCAGATTCTAGTTTTAATCAGCTGTTTATTTGCAGTGGTCGTTGTCGGTTTGGGTGCTTATACTAGGCTTAGTGATGCAGGGCTTGGTTGTCCTGATTGGCCCGGTTGTTATGGCTTTTTAACTGTGCCAAAACACCTCGATGATATATCATTGGTTGAGCAAAAATTTCCAGGAGCCGTTGTTGAATCAGGAAAAGCTTGGAAAGAAATGATCCACAGATATTTTGCTGGAACTTTAGGTTTAATATTGTTAGGGGTTATGTTTTATTCGATTTATCGTTTTAAAAATACGACTTCAAATTCAGCGCAACGAATAAAACATATCAGGCCACTAAAATTACCCATATTTATATTTTTGCTTGTTATATTCCAAGCCATGTTAGGCATGTTAACTGTCACTATGGCTTTGCAACCTTTGATTGTAATGGGTCATTTATTAGGTGGCTTTGCCATATTAACTTTATCGAGTTTGCTATATTTTCGTATTGCTAGTCAACCTATCGTTGGTGGTGATGCTTCAGTCATTGGTTATTTTTCTTGGTGTATATTTGCTTTGGTTGTATTACTAATGCAAATAGCGTTAGGGGGGTGGCTGGCTGCAAACTATGCAGCACCTCATTGCTCAGGATTGCCTTTATGTACGGGTAATTGGCAGCAAACATTTTCCTTGTTAGATGTATTTCAACTTCCTTCAGCATCAAGTAATTATGAATATGGTGTTTTATCTTCTGAGGCGCGCCAATCAATTCATTTAGTCCACCGCTTTTGGGCCATAGTCACTGCAACTGTGATTTTATTTGTTGCTATACGCATTTGGCTTCGTGCTCAGTCTAATAAAATTAAAAATAGTGCATTGCTCGTTGTTGTCGCAGTTATATGTCAAATTTTATTAGGAGGGATTTTGGTGTATTGGCACTTCCCCATTAGTATTGCTTTAGCCCATAACCTCATGGCGGCCATGTTATTGATAAGTTTGATCCGATTAAGTTTTTATATACACAGAGTAAAATAGATAGCTAAAGAAGCATAATAGCGACAAATTTAGCAAAGTAGTTTTAGTTGATGGGGCTTCATTCGCGTGCTGTTAAAATGTAAACGGCTTAGCTAAGTTCTTTACTGAAAAATAGAATAAAAATCCGTCCCTAATTTTTAGGAGTAATAAAATGGAAAATGCATTAGTACAAAAAAAATATATAAAAAGAGCAACAAGATCTGTAAGTATTAAAGATTACATGGAGCTATGTAAAATAAAAGTAGTTGCTTTATTGGTATTAACAGCGCTGGTGGGCTTAGCTTTAGCCCCCGATATGGGACGCAGTATATTATTACAGAGCGTGAGCTTAATTGGCATTGGGTTATTAGCAAGTAGTGCCGCTGTTATAAATCATATAGTTGACTATGAGATTGATGCCAAAATGGCACGCACAAAAAATAGACCAGTTGTAAAGGGTAGGGTATCACGGGCGCAGGCATTAATATTTTCAGCATCAATCGCCATTATAGGTTTTGTTTGTTTAGTTTTCGCTGCTAACTGGTTAACTGCTGAGTTAACTTTGCTTGCTTTAGTTGGTTATGCCTTTATTTATACCCTATATCTTAAACGTGCTACACCACAAAATATTGTGATTGGTGGTTTAGCTGGTGCTATGCCACCTTTATTAGGTTGGGTATCTGAAACGGGTCAATTAGCTGCGGAACCTTGGCTATTAGTGATGATTATATTCACTTGGACGCCACCTCATTTTTGGGCTTTGGCTATACATAGAAGAGAAGATTACAAAAAAGCGAATATCCCTATGCTACCCGTTACCCATGGTATTACATTCACTAAAACTTGTGTTTTGCTATATAGCTTATTATTAGCTTTAGCATGTATTTTACCTTATTTGATAGGCATGTCAGGTTATTTTTATTTAGCAGGATCAATAATTTTAAATGGCGTATTTATTTATAAAGCGATTAAATTAAAACTATCAAATACATCTGACGGTGCAATGGACTTATTTAAGTTTTCTATTATTCAATTAATGTTACTCTTTATCGTACTATTTATAGATAAAGCAATTGTGGCATAAGAAAATGATGATCAGAGTCTTATTTATTTTATTAATTGGCTGTACAGTCTGTGGTTGTTTTGAAGTAAAGCCTCCACAAACGAAAGCACTTGTTTATTCAGAAGCCAGAAAGCTTAAACCATTTGTTTTGGAGGATCAAAATGGAAAAAAAATTACCAATGAAGCATTGAAAGGACAGTGGAACTTATTATTTTTAGGTTATACCCATTGCCCAGATATTTGCCCTCTGACCTTGGCTAAACTCAGCCAGATATATAAAAGTGTTGCTACAGAACATACATTAAAAGTTTGGTTTATTTCAGTAGATCCAGCACGAGATTTAGTTGATAAAAGAAAGCAGTATATAGAATACTTTAATTCTGATTTTATCGGCGCGACAGGGTCTCATATTCAACTATTTCCTTTTGTAAGAGACTTAGGTTTAATTTACGCCATTACAGATGGTGAGATGGGGCAAGAGTATGCCGTAGACCATAGTGCTTCTATCGCTTTAGTTGATAGTGAAGGTAAGCTTAGAGCTATTTTTAAACCTGAATTTGTAAAAGGTCAGCCTCCACTGATAAATACTGAACAATTAATAACGGATTTTAAATTGGTTGCTGAATATTATTAACATAAAAAACTGGTGAATTTTTAAAATAGAATTCACCAGTATAAATCATGTTTATGATACTAATTTATTCCTCCCTAAATCAACAGCCCCTAGTTCTTTCAATTTTAAATATTCATATTAAGAACAATAATTATTTCATATAGCACAACATCCCTGAAAGTCTATGTTTTATAAATATCTCTATTAAATTTAATTAATTATCAATTTTTGTGGCAAATTAAAGATCACCGTCTAAGCTTTTAACTAAAGATAAATAAGGATTGATCATTAATGTTTCAGTTGCCAGAAGAGCTTAAAATAAACAATGTTGCTACATTACATCAAACCTTTATTGAGCTACTTAATGAAGGCAAAGCAATCGAGATAGATGTCAACCAAGTAGTACAAGCCGATACCGCATCAATACAATTATTATGCGCCTTGCAAAAGCACTTACTTTTAACACAGCATAAAATTCAATGGCATGGTAAAAGCGATGCTTTGAATGCCTCAGCCAAAGCGCTAGGGGTATTAACTTTTTTAGAAATCGAACAATCATAATAAGAGGTCATTATGAAAAAAATATTGGCTGTAGATGATTCCGCATCTATGAGACAAATGGTTAGTTTCACCCTAAAAAAAGCAGGCTTTGATGTAACAGATGCTAAAGATGGTAGTGAAGCATTAGGGATTGCAAAGCAAGGTACTTTTGATGCCGTTATTTCAGATGTAAATATGCCAATAATGGATGGCATTACCTTAATCAGAGAGCTTAGAGCATTACCTGAATATAAGTTCACACCTATGCTAATGCTAACTACTGAGTCAGGTTTAGATAAAAAAAGTGAAGGTAAAGCAGCTGGTGCAACAGGTTGGATAGTGAAGCCTTTTAATCCTGAGCAGTTATTGGCAGTCATAAAAAAAGTGATCCGTTAAAAGTAAGAAATAGGGTGGTTATATGAGTATCGATCTTAGTCAATTTTTTGAAGTGTTTTTTGAAGAAAGCTTTGAAGGCTTAGATGCAATGGAAGCTGAATTACTTAATTTAGAACCCGGAGATCTTGACTCAGAAACTATCAATACTATCTTTAGAGCAGCTCATTCTATCAAAGGGGGGAGTGGTACATTTGGTTTTAATTCAGTTGCTGATTTTACTCATGTTCTTGAGACTTTATTAGATCAAATTAGAAATGGCGAACGAAATTTAGAGAACATACATGTAAATCTGCTTTTAAAATCAGTTGATTGTCTACGAGAAATGCTTGGTGCATTACAGGTAGAGCAAGAACCTGATTTAACAGAATCAAATGTATTAAAAGCTGAATTTGAAAGCATATTAAATATTTCACATGGCGATGCTCAAGAATCAAGTTCACCGATTAATTCTAAATCATTAGATACCTATCAAGTAGACTTTAAACCATTACACCATTTATTTAAAACTGGTAATGAACCTTTATACCTGTTTAATGAATTAGCTGATTTAGGTGAATGTTCTGTTTCATCAGATTTAACCGATATACCTGATATTCATGATATCGAGCCCGATGAATGCTATATCGCTTGGACATTTTTTGTAGAAACCCATGAAAATGATACAAAAATTAAAGAAATATTTGAATGGGTTGAAGACGATGCAACAATTAAAATCACATTATGTGGTGGATTATTTGAAGATGATGAACCAACGCTTGAGCAAGACAAAATAGTTGAAGAAAGAAACTCTGAAGTTGAGGTCGAAGTTACATCAGTCAAAGAAGCAACTAGTGAAAAAAATAAAAAGCCAACTAAAACAATTGGTGAATCAACTTCAATTAGAGTAGGTATAGATAAAGTCGATTCCTTGATTAATATGGTTGGTGAGTTAGTGATTACTCAAGCCATGCTTACCCAGCTTGGTGAAGGTGATATGACCGAAAACAAACAAATGGCGCTTAAAGAAGGCTTAGCTCAACTAGCTCATAATACCCGAGACTTACAAGAAAGTGTTATGCGTATACGTATGATGCCAATTAGTTTTGTATTTAGTCGTTTTCCACGTTTAGTACGAGATATTTCAGAGAAATTAGGTAAAGAAGTTGAGCTAAAGCTCATAGGTGAAACAACAGAATTAGATAAAACGGTAATGGAAAAAATCTCTGATCCTATGGTGCATTTAGTACGTAACTCATTAGATCATGGGCTAGAAACGCCAGAACATAGGATTGAAGCAGGTAAAAACCCTGTAGGCAAAGTCACCCTAAATGCATTTCATCAAGGTGGCAATATTGTTATTGAAATAATGGATGACGGTAACGGCTTAAATACCGACAAAATAAAATCTAAAGCAATTGAAAAAGGCCTGATAGAAGAAAGTGCTTCTTTAACCGATGATGAAGTTAACGATCTAATTTTTTTGCCAGGCTTTTCTACCGCAGATGCTGTAAGTGACTTATCTGGCCGTGGTGTGGGTATGGATGTTGTAAAGCGAAATATACATGCGTTAAACGGTTCAATTGATGTTACCTCTGAGCGCGATAAAGGCTCTACATTCACAATACGTTTACCGCTTACTTTAGCCATACTCGATGGTCAATTAGTCACTTTAGGAAAGCATACTTATATTGTGCCGTTAATTTCAATTGTTGAGTCATTACAGGTTGATTTAAAACAAATTAACTGTGTTGGTGGTGGCGTTGATGTACTGAGGTTAAGAGAAGAGTACATTCCAATATTAAGACTATTTCAAATCTTCAATCATACCGGTGCTATAGAAGAGTTAGATAAAGGTTTATTGGTCATAGTTGAAAGTGATAATCAAAAAGTCGGTTTATTAGTTGATGATTTATTAGCACAACAGCAGGTTGTTATAAAGAGTTTAGAAGCCAATTACCAAAAAGTAGATGGTGTCTCAGGTGCAACAATTTTAGGTGATGGTCGTGTATCACTTATTGTTGATATCAGCGGTTTAATAAAACTTGCAGGGTTAAAAAGAGCGGGAAGTCAAAAATTAGCAATCGATAAGTCTATATTAGAGTCTGGGTAAATTATAAGTAGAGAGTGTAAATCACATTAATGTTAAGAACCAAGTCTGGCTAGATTAGCCAGAACAAAAGCAGAATCAGTCATAGTAAACACTATGTTGGGGTAGATTAGATGGAACAAACACAACAGCAGTCTCAGCAAATAAATGAACTTCATTCACCCAGTGTTAATCAGGAGGATATTCAGCAATTTTTAACTTTTATTATGGATGAAGAAGAGTATGGGGTTGATATTTTAACGGTGCAAGAAATTCGTGGCTGGGAAGAAATTACCGCCATACCGAATGCACCTGTTTTTGTAAAAGGAGCAATCAACCTCAGAGGTACCATAGTACCTATTATAGATTTACGTTTAAGGTTTGGTTTAACGTCAGTCAAGTATGGGCCATTAACTGTAATAATAGTGGTTAAGGTTGAATTAAAAGTAGGTTCAAAAATAATGGGGTTAGTTGTAGATGCCGTATCTGATGTTTATAGCATAGGTCAGCAACAAGCGACAGATGTACCCGATATTAGTAAAAGCGAGAATGCAGAATTTGTACATGGGTTAGTCAATGTGGGAGATAAAATGGTTGTACTTCTACATTTAGAGCGCGTATTAAATTTATTACGAGAAACAGAAATCGATTTATTAGCAGGTTAATTATTCAATTTATTTTAATTATTAAGTCAGGAAATTCCTTACGCAAGGGGGCGAAATGGAACAAATCAGTGTAAGAGCAAAACTCGTGAATAAGCTGCTAATAGTAGCTGTCGTTATTCTGATATCCTTTATTATTAGCCTGCAAATCGCTGGCGTTAACTTTGAACAACAAACCATGATGGCCATTTTTATATTTGCATTGGCTACAAGTGGTGCCTTGTTTTATTTGCATCAAACATTAGATGTATTAGCGGCCAAACTTGACTTAGTGGAATCTAGTTTACCCTATCTAAAAGATAACGATCAATATGGTTTTGATAAGCTTAATCAAGATGCTTATCCCGCCTTTTTTAGAAGCGTATCAGATTTATTTACTATAGAGGTCGAAGAACCAGAGCCAGATAAACTGGATATAGCAAGGTTAAAAGCATTAGATGTATGTCAGGGTAATGTGATGATGGCCGATGCCGATTGCAACATTACTTATGTCAATACTTCAGTAACTGCCATGTTGCAGAAAAATGAAACTGCACTTCGAGCTTTGCTACCTAACTTTAATGTTGCAACCCTTGTTGGTACTAATGTAGACGTTTTCCATCAGAACCCAAGTCATCAACGTTCTTTATTACAGTCACTTAGGCAATCATATAGTACCAAACTTGAATTAGGCGATTTAACCTTTAGCCTTATTGCATCTCCTTTATTTGATGAAAAAGGTGAGCGTTTAGGGACTGTTGTAGAGTGGGAAGATATTTCAGATCGTTTAGCCGCAGAGAAAATTGCTGAAGATATTGCCAATGCAAACCAAAGAACCACAAGTGCTTTAGATGTATGTCAGGCCAATGTCATGATGGCCGATGCTGATTACAACATTATTTATGTTAATGAAGCTGTAAAAGTTATGCTATCAAATAATGAGCAGCAGCTACGTACGGTATTACCTAACTTTAATGTTGCTAACTTAATAGGTACTAATATTGATACCTTTCATGTTAATCCGGCACATCAACGTACTATGTTAGATAACTTAAAATCTACCTATAAAACAAATTTAGAACTGGCAGGTTTTACCTTTGGTTTAATTGCGACTCCGGTATTTAACGATGATGGTGAACGTTTAGGCACAGTGGTTGAATGGGAAGATAAAACAGAGCGTTTAGCGGCAGAAAAGATTGCAGAAGACATAGCTAATGCCAACCAAAGAACCACCAGTGCATTGGATGTATGTCAGGCCAATGTGATGATGGCAGATGCAGACTTAAATATTATTTATATTAATGGTGCAGTTAAAGCGATGCTTCGCAGTCGTGAAAAACAGTTACAAGAATTATTACCAAACTTTAATGTAGATAACCTAATAGGTACTTGTGTTGATGACTTCCATAAAAACCCAGCACATCAAAGGGGGATGTTAGAAAACTTAAAAAGTGTATATAAAACTGATTTAGAACTTGGAGAAATGACCTTTGGATTGATAGCGACCCCGGTAATAAACGATAACGGTGAGCGTTTAGGCACAGTTGTAGAGTGGGAAGATAAAACAGAGCGTTTAGCAGCAGAAAAGATTGCGGCAGAGATAGCTAATGCCAAC
>NZ_NQMR01000069.1 GCF_002276045.1 Pseudoalteromonas sp. NBT06-2
TCTTTAGCTTGGTTAATGCTTCTTGCGACTCCTTTTGCATTCTTACGTAGAAGAAAGTCTCAAAAGTAATTTGATTTTATAAAATCATATTTAAAAGGGCGCTTTTTGCGCCCTTTTTCATATTTACACCTATTTATATTGTAATTGATATTTAGCTGACAATTACTCTAAAATAAATAACTTAAGAATTTAAAATAAAAAAGGATTTGAAAATGAAAACAAAGTATTCACTGGGTTTAGGTATACTTTCGTTAGCTGTTTTAGCCGGTTGTAATAGCGCAGAAAAAACAGATAAGAATCAAATTGTAAAATCGACTGAAGCGCAAAAGTATGCATTAGCGCCCGTTGCTAAAAAAGTTGCTCATGAAATGAATATTCATGGCTCAAAACGCGTAGATGATTATTACTGGATGCGTGATGATAAACGCGAAAACCCTGAAATATTAGCGCATTTAGCAGCTGAAAATACCTATACAAATGCGATGTTAAAGCATACTGAAAAGTTACAAGATAACTTGTTTGAAGAGTTAAAGTCACGTATTCAAAAAGATGATGACTCGGTGCCAGTTAGACGTGGTGATTTTTATTATTCATCTGAAATGCGTGGCGATAATGAATATCCTATTTATGTGCGTAGTAAAAATTTTAAAGGCGACGATAAACAGGTTTTATTAGATGTAAACGCACTGGCAAAAGATCATGAGTATTTTCAAGTATCAGGCTTAGATGTTAGCCCTAATGGAAAAATAATGGCCTATGGCGAAGATACATTAAGTCGTCGCGTTTATACCTTGCGCTTTAAAGATTTAAAAGCTGGTGAGTTGCTTGCTGATGAACTAAAAGGCACCGAAGGCAAGGCTATCTGGGGTAACGATAATAAAACGGTTTATTACATCAAAAAAGACTTACAGACTTTATTAGGCTTTCAAGTATATCGTCATACTTTAGGGTCATCTCAAGATACTGATGAATTAGTTTATGAAGAAGTAAATAAATCGTATTACACAAGTATAGGTAAAAGCAAAGATGGATCGCATATATACATATATCACAGTAGTCCTGAAGCATCAGGTATGTCGTTAATTGATGCTAATAACCATAAAGGCAAACCTGTTAGGTTTATCCCAAGAGAACAAGGTTTAGAGTATGAAATCTCAAAGCTAGGGCAGTGGTATTATGTCAATACTAACTTAGATGCAGTGAACTTTAAGCTAATGAAAGTTCATCAAAGTAAATTAGGTAATAAAAATAACTGGCAAGAAGTAATACCGCATAAAGAAGGTGTAAAACTAGAAGATGTATCGCTATTTAATGATCATTTAGTTTATAAAGTGCGTGAAGATGGTATTAATACAGTTACTGTTCGTTCTTTAAAGTCAGGAAAAGAGCAACAGCTTAAGTTTAAAGATAAAGCTTTTGCTGCTTATTTATATGGTAATAACGAGTTAGATAATGAAAGTGTTCGCCTTTATTATACAAGCTTAACAACGCCTGGTACCCATTATGACTTTAATTTAAATAGCACTGAACCAGAGCTGCTTAAGCAACAAAAAGTACTGGGTGATTTTAACCCAGATAATTACACATCAGAGCGTATTTTTATTAAGGCACGAGATGGTATAAAAGTACCTGTATCTTTAGTTTATCGCACTGATAAATTTAAAAATGATGGCACAAACCCAATTTATCAATATGGTTATGGTTCATACGGACATACAATTCAGCCTAGTTTTTCAAGTGCAAGATTAAGCTTGCTAGATCGTGGTTTTGTTTATGCAATCGCGCATATTCGTGGCTCTCAAATGTTAGGTCGCCCTTGGTATAACCAAGGTAAAAAATTGACTAAGAAAAATACTTTTAATGACTTTATTGATGTAACTAAGTCACTAATAGATCAAGGTTACGGCAATAAAGAACAAGTATTTGCCGTTGGTGGTAGTGCTGGTGGGTTATTAATGGGCGCTGTGATCAATCAGGCGCCTGAATTATATCAAGGTGTTGCTGCACATGTACCATTTGTTGATGTAGTAACAACTATGTTGGATGAAACTATACCGCTTACAACAAATGAGTATGATGAGTGGGGTAACCCAAATGACAAGTCTTACTACGATTATATGTTATCGTATTCACCATACGATCAAATTTCTAAGCAAGCGTATCCAAATTTATTAGTGACAACAGGTTTACATGATTCTCAGGTACAATATTTTGAACCAGCAAAATGGGTTGCTAAATTACGAGATTATAAAACCAATGATAATAAATTATTGTTTAAAGTTGATATGGAAGCAGGTCATGGTGGTGCATCTGGTCGCTTTAAAGGTCTTAAAGATCGCGCATTAGAATATGCATTTATTCTTGATTTAGTCGGTCAAAATAAACTTTGATTTTTTGCTTATAATACAATACCGCCTCCTATACCTATGATATTTCAGATAGCTATGAAACATGAATTTTGAAGTAACATGGGTATAGGAGGCGCTGTTGTATTAAGTTTAACCTACTTTTTCGCGTTTGTTTTCTGCCACGTAGTGGCTCTAATAAATATGCGTAGCAAATTTATATGGCTTGACGAATACTGAACTCAAATTGTGTTCCTTGACCAAATTCACTTTTTACTTTGATATCTGAATTTAGAATATGTAATAAACGTTTGCTGATCGCTAGCCCTAATCCGCCATGCTGCTTTTTATTACCTACAGCATTACTTGCACGATATCTGGCATCAAAAATATAATTAATTTCCTCAGCTTTAATGCCTGAACCAGTATCACTAACTTGTATAGTCAACTTACTCTCTTTAGCAAAAACATTAATGGTGATCGTACCGTTTTCTGGCGTATGCCTAATTGCATTTTCAATTAAATTACTTAATACACGTTCTAATTTGGCAATGTCACATAAAGTATTGAAGTCACACACTGCTGGTTCAATAACTAGTTTTACATGTGATTTTTTCGCTTTTAAAGAAAATTTAGCAACAATATCGTAAATTAGCTCCCCTAAATTAAACATTTCATTATTAACAGATACCCTGCCACTCTCAAGATGTGCTAACTCAAAAATTTGATCAATCAAGTGCTTCAGCTGCTTGCAGTTATTTAGAGTGATAGCTAAATACTCTTGCTGTTGCTTCTCATCTAATTGCGTATTTTTCAGTGTTAAAATTTCTAAATAGCCTTGAAGTGATGCCAAAGGTGTCCTTAAGTCATGGGATAAATGGGTTAGCAGCTCACGTCTTTGATTGTCGTTTTGCTCTAATAAATTAATTTGTTGATGTATAAGTCTCACTATGGTATTTAAACTATTACCAAGTAAATGAACCTCATTTGATTGGTGTTTTGGCCATTGGCTTAATTTTACCTTTTGTAAATCAAAGTTAGCTTGCTGTACTTGAGATACTTCTTTAGCGAGTTGTTTTATTGGTTGTGTAAAGTAACGCAATAGTAATAGTAAAATGATGAATAGAAAAATGATAGCTGCCAACAACCAACTCGCAGCTATAAGTAATCTATCATTAGATTTTATTCGAGAAAAAACAGTATCGTAAACTTCACCGCCTATAATCACATAAAGATAACCTTGTAACTTGCCTTTATCTTGCAGGTTTTCTTCTGAATCATAGTTATAAACAGGCGCAGCAGAAAATATTTTTAGTTTATCTAAATTTCTAGGATCATCACCATACACAGGCATATTTTCAGCGTTTTCGATTAGTTGTAAAATAGGGCTTAAATTAATGCGTTTACGTTTTACTTTACCGGGTTTTGCTGAGTAAGTTAAAATTTCACCTGAAGGGTCAACAAAATAAAATTCAAAAGCTGGGCCTAATAACATGAGTGTATGAAATAGGTTTTCTAGGGCTTTGTAATCATAAACACCCTGTTGTAATAATGGATTATCATCTATTAAATGCTCAGCTAAATTTAAGTGTAATTTTTGCTCAGCTTGATGTTGAGACACTTGATCAAGTTGCTGGCTCCAAGACAATACTAAGGTACATATCAAACAGAAAATAACAAATATTGAAGTAGCCAATTTTTGATAGAGTGAAATTTTCATAATACGGCCTAATGTTGAATTAAATTACTGGAGTTGAGTTTGTAGCCTACACCCCATATGGTTTCAATGATTTGAGTATTGCAAGCTTGCTCTAATTTAGCTCGTAAGCGGTTTATGTGAGAGTTCACGGTATGTTCGTAGCCACTATGTTGGTAACCCCAAACAGAATCTAATAATTGGGTACGTGAAAATACTTGGTTTGGGTGTTTGGCAAAAAAATGTAATAAATCAAATTCGGTAGAGGTTAAGCTTATGGTGTCGTCGTCGTAATAGATTTCATGGCTTTGTAGATTGATTAATAACTTACCTAAATATACGGATTCAATATCAGTTTTAGGATTGTGTTTTTCTCTAAGTAGATGTACATGCCTAAGTTGCGCTTTTATGCGCGCTTGCAACTCTCTGGTGCTAAAGGGTTTCGTGATATAATCATCGGCGCCCATTTCTAGCCCTATAATTCTATCCATTTCATCACTTCTTGAAGTCAGCATTAGGATACTTTGCTCTGGAGATTTATCTTTAATCTTGCGGCATAAAGTTAAGCCATCCATACCAGGTAACATAATATCTAATAATAAAACAGCGTATTTCTGTTGCTGCAAAGCTTGTAAAGCAGATTCAGCTGTGTCGACATGATCTACATTCAACGATAATTCTGCTAAATGCACTTTTAGAATTCCTGCTATATCGTGATCGTCTTCCACAACCAAAATTTTATCTTGCATGTTGTCACCCAATAAAAAAGGAGTGATGTCTATTTCCTTGATGATAACCAAACCACTTCAAGAAACCGAATCTTGAAGTGGTTTGGCTATAGACTCCACTCAAAAAATTATTGTATCCGTGTGATTGAGACTGCCATTAATGGGTTATCAAATTTATGTTCATAGCTTAATACTGACTGACTTAAACCATCATCATTACCTACAACACCAGGGTGAACAGCAATAAAGTCAACATCATCTCTGAGTGTATTAAACCCTTCTCCCATATCGGCTGGTCCAGGAATTGTGCCAACAGCTTCATTATTTGCTTCTGTGCCAGAATCATAAGCACGTGTTTTGAAGCTTAATAGGGATCCAACTTCTAACGCGGATACGTCTATAGCATTAAGACCGGAGAATCCATCATTTGTATTCACCATCATAGTAACAAGGCTTAATTTAGCATCGATCATATCTGCAGTGGTAATTGTGAGGGTAATAGAATTTCCAGGCCCTAAAGGAGAAGTATCGCTTATTGAAGTATCAACCATATCTAATGCAAGTAATGCGGAGTTATCTCCAGACTCAGCTAAGGTTTCTAGCTCATTTGACGCCATTTGACCCAATTGCCAAAAATTACCTTCTTTATGTAGTGCGATACCTATGGGTGATAATGGTTGAGCATAAGTTAAATTACTTACAGTTACCTCAAAACTATACATAGGATCTGGTGCTGGTGGCTCTACAGGAATCATTATTTCATTTTTATCGTCACCACCGCCACAGCCTATTAATACTAAGCCTAACAAAGGTAATAAAAGAGATTTTTTGTTCAACATGATATACCTCCTTATTTTACAGTTATGGTAACTTTAGCGACAGGGTTTAACCATCTATGCACTGTGTTATTTAAATCACTTTTTCCACCTTCCATATCATCGTCACCTAAAGTGCCACGATGAATATGTATCATAGTATTCGTTTCCTCATTAGTGACAGAACTACCTGCCATGCCTGCTCCAGTACCTGGTGCTGCGGGAATACCTAACATGCCTGGCGCTCCAGATCCTTCTAAAATTAATTCATTGTTAGCTTCAGTGCCTGCATCATAGGCATTTAAGAAAATGCTATAAGTACCAGCTTCTGTTGGAATTTTCCAGCTATCTAAACCAACAAAACCATCATTGGTAGGTAACATCATAGCTGTGATAGATAACATATTATTACCCTCACTGGTTTCAAGCATTGTCATGGTTGATTGTGCTGGTGCGAGTAATCCCGCTGCTGGGTTTTCAACTTTATCAGCAGAGTAACCATCTAACATAGTTGATAAACCTGAAATATTACCGCCTTCAGCCATCATTTGTAGTTCTATTGAAGCAGTCATACCTGATTCAAAAAGGTGGGCATCATCTGAGTGGGCTGCTATAAGGATTGGGGTGTAGTATATACCTTGTGTTAGGTTTGTTATTTTTATATCTAAAGTAGCTGCATGAGCTGACTGAACTCCTAGTGTGATCAAACTTAATGCGGCAATTGCTGAAACCTTCATGTTGTTTTCCTTTTTGTGGGCTAATAAAGTTGATAGGAAAAGTATGTAAAAAAGATATCAAAGAAGTATCACTGAATTATCACGTTTTTATCACAATTTAATAGAAGGTTTGTCACAAGACTTATAAAAAAGGGAAAATCGTAAAGGGGCTGCGTTTGTTAGGCTAGCCCAATTTAATTTATAAAATGTAAAGCTACCAAATAATACGGTCGATGGTGCGTTGATCTTCACCTATTAAGGCTTTAACTAGTTTATTGTTTTCATCTAATAGCAATAATCGTGGTACACCAATATTGGCAAACTGCTTATATATGTCTTTATTTGGGTCTGATATTAGCGGGAAAGAGACTTGGTATTCGTTTTTAAATTTTGCTAAAGATTCGTTTGACTCTTCACGGCCTATACCTATGATTATTAAGTTGTGATCTTTGACTAAATCAGAAGCCAAAATATCTTTAATGGTACGTTGAGAGTCATGACACCAAGTGGCAAATAATAAAACTAATTTCTTTTTATTTATCTTATTAAGGTGTATTTCACTGCCATTAATATCTATTAGTTTTTCTATTGGAAAGTTTTGCCCAGCAGAAATGTAAGTTTGGTATTTTTCTTTTACTGGTTGATTGCCATTTCCGGTGCTTGAACAGCCCATTAAAAAGGCGATTAAATAGATTGTTAAAACTGTCTTCATTGTTGCTCCGAGTGTATGATGTTTTTTGCGTTGGCCATAGATTAACAATTCATTTTAAAATGGTATATATTTCATTATTTTTAACTTCATTTATAGCGGCTACACTTTTTCCTGCGGCGTCAGAGGCATTGCTTGGCACTTTAGTAACGCAAGGTTTTTCTTTAGTGCTTCTTTGGTTTTTTGCAACCTTAGGTAATACATTAGGTAGCTGTGTTAATTGGTGGTTAGGAAAAGAGAGTCTGAGATTTAAACATAAAAAATGGTTTCCAGTTTCAGAAAAGCAATTGAATAAGGCACAAAATCAGTTTCAAAAATATGGTTTGGCTACTTTATTATTTGCTTGGTTACCTATTATAGGTGACCCACTTACTTTAATGGCTGGGATAATGCGAATTCGGTTCGATTTATTTGTATTATTTGTCGCTTTAGGTAAAGGCGTGAGATATGCCTTAGTTATTTATGTAGCCTCGTTTATCTCTTAAATATATGAGATTTTATTATTTAAGAGTCGCGAAGCAGATCTATTCTTTTTGCCAACCTAAAGTGAGTGATACTGAATCGGCGAATCTGAGTGCGTGAGGTTTGTCAACTCTGACCTTTGCAAATGTTACTGATTCATGCTGATGAGTCACCTCTAATATATCAGCTACTAATTTTTCTAGTAAAAGGAAGTGACCTGTTTCTACTAATTCAATAATCGCTTTTGTGATTACTTTATAGTTAAGTGCTTTATCAACTTGATCATACTGGCAGGCGAGCTCTGCAGGGTAATGTACTTCAACATTAATGATGACATCTTGCTTTTTACTTTTTTCATCAGGATTAAAGCCAATGTAAGTTCTTAATCTGAGATTGGTAACATTAATAATTGCTGCTTGCATTTCTTTCCTTGTGAAAAGCGAGTTGTTAAGGTGGTATATACCCAAACCACTTCAAGATGCAGGATTCAGTTGGAATTAGAAATGCTTTAGGCTAGGCATTGATTGAAGAACATGGTTATTCCCTTTTCAAAATCAATAACGCTGCATAAAGTATTTATAAACCAACCTTACAGGGACTTCTGAGCAAATCATGCTCGTTGTTCCATCTTTTTTTAAGGGAGTAACCATTAATGCAAAGATGCGCCTAGATCATGAATTGCTCAGCAGTCCTGAACCTCACATCTTGAAGTGGCTTGGGTATAAAAAATAGATACCACCTTAAATTAAACAATAATTAGCTTTTTAGCAACTGTAAAAACTCATTACGTGTTTTAGCATCTTCTCTAAAGTTACCTAACATAACTGAAGTACGCATTTTTGAGTTTTGTTTTTCGACGCCACGCATCATCATACACATATGCTTAGCTTCAACAATTACACCAACACCTTTGGCATCCGTTACTTCTTCAACAGCTTTTGCAATTTGATGTGTCATTTGCTCTTGAATTTGAAAGCGACGCGCGTACATGTCAACAATACGAGCAAATTTAGATAAGCCTAACACTTTACCATTTGGGATATAAGCGATATGGCAACGGCCAACAAAAGGTAATAAATGATGTTCACACATTGAGTAAAGCTCAATGTCCTGGATCATAACCATATCGTCAGCATCTGAAGTAAACACAGCATTGTTAGTTATGCTTTTTAAGGTTTGAGTATAACCTTGTGTTAAATAAGACATTGCTTTTGCTGCACGCTTGGGCGTATCTAAAAGGCCTTCACGCTCTGGATCTTCACCAACACTTTTAATGATTTGTTGATAACTTTTTTTTAATTCTTCATGCATAATAAGCTCGACTTTTTTACTTCAGATGACGTCCGCCATCCACTTGAATTGTGCGACCAGTAATATAACTGCTAGTTAGCAGCATATCTAGACAATTGAGTATTTCTTTACTGCCGGGCTCTATTTCCATTAAGGATTTCTTTAGAGTTTTGGCTTTGTATTCTTTACTATCATCCTGATTAAAAATAATAAGAGATGGTGCAATTGCATTTACTTTTACTTTTGGTGCTAATTGGCTAGCAAAAGATTTTGTCATATTATCTAATGCGGCTTTACTTGCTGCATAGGCTATATGTTTTGGACTGCCTTTTTCAACTACATAATCAGTTAAATGAATCACATCTGCTACGTTGTTGTTAGCTGTTAATAATTTAGTACAAGCTAAATTAATTAAATAGGGTACTTTTGCGTGTATTCTCATCATATCATCAAATAAAGCGGCAAAATCAAGGGTATTGTTTTCACAATCCCAACTAGAAGCGTTGTGAATAATGCCACGAAGACTGGATGTATGTTGATTAACTTGTTTTATGAAATGAGAAATACTTGCATCATCAATAAAATCAGCTTGAATACAAGTTGCACCTAAATGCTCTAATTTTGAAATTTCAGTATGGCGCGTACGATAACTTAAAATCAGTTTATGACCTTGCAGCAGTAAATGATGGGCAATCGCCAATCCAATTCGTTGTCCTGCGCCTGTGATTAAGATATGTGATGTCATTATTTTAAGCTTGCTGATCATTATTCTGAAATTTAGTGTGGTAATTATAAACTAAGATCAGTAAATTAATAAACACTTAGGGTGATAAGTCATAAGTTATCATAATAAAGAGTTGTTAATTTATTTGTTCATTGAGCATAATGACAACGTTATTCCATTATTTTAATGATTATGCAGCTAAAAAATATACAAAATACATCTCAAACCAAATACATTCCCTTTTGTTTTTTTATATTGGTATATGGCTTCTGGTTTTATGGGCAAGGTCCTACAGAGGCATTAATTAATTTATCAGAGCAATTTCACATTGCACTTACTATGGTGTTTGGTTCATTTGTGGCGGGTGGCACGGCTTTAGGTGGTGGTGCAATTGCTTTTCCGGTAATGACAAAGATTTTATTAATCGAACCAGAAACAGCAAAAATTTTCTCCTTAGCTATTCAAAGTTTTGGCATGACTGCTGCGGCATTAACCATTATTTATGGTGGTATACGTTATTATAAAAATGTGGTTTTATTAGCATTAATAGGAGCTATCCCGGGTATCATAATTAGCTTATCTTTTATTGTTGAATTAATTCCTCGCTTGGCTGTAAAATCATTATTTAGCTTATTAATTTTTTGTTTTGCTATTACCTTATTAAAGCTTCATTTTTCAAAGAAAATCATAAAAAATACAGACTATTGGTTGAAAGTATACTGGATCCCTTTAGTTGGTTTTATTGGCGGCATTACGAGTGGGCTTATTGGTTCGGGAGCTGATATTGCAATATTTGCTCTGCTGGTATTGTTTTATAAAAAGGATTTAAAAGCGTCAACAGCAACATCTGTGATCATAATGGCTGTTACATCAATAATTGCATCTTTTTATAACTTTTATTATCTCGAGACTTTTACAGCAAAAATTAATGCATATGTATTAGCTGCAGTTCCAGTTGTGGTGATCGGAGCACCGCTTGGTGCTTATGTGTGTTCAAAAGTGCAGCCTAATATATTGATGACTTTTTTATTATTGTTAATTGCTTTAGAAGTTGTCGTTACTTTATTCGAGATACTAAATTAATCTTAGTGTATGTTAACGCAATTTTGTCTGTTTTTTGCTTTATAAAGTGCTTAGCGCTAACAAAATATGCTGTAATGTATTGTTGAGTGTAGAAAAGGAAATAAAATTTGATTTTAAAGTTTTAATTTTAGGACACTAACTATTTAAATTCAAGTTTAAACAGTTAGTGTAAATGAATAATCTTAATCGTAAATTGTAGGGATTGGTTGGCGTTTATGTTGGGTTCTTTGGTATATTACAGTTAGTTTTTGTTCGATTTCTTTATCTACCGATTTACCTTCTAAAAAGTCATCTATTTGATCATAACTCATGCCTAAAGCGTCTTCGTCTGCCAGTCCTGGTTTATCACACTCAAGATCGGCAGTCGGTACTTTATTAACAAGTAAGTCAGGTGCACCTAATGTTAGGGCTAATAAGCGAACTTGGCGCTTAGATAAGCCAAATAAAGGGGCTAAATCACATGCACCATCACCAAACTTAGTGTAAAAGCCTGTAATATTTTCAGCGCTATGATCTGTACCTACGACTAATGCTCCTGTGAGTCCCGCTATTTCATACTGAGCAGTCATTCGTTGGCGTGCTTTTACATTACCTTTAACAAAATCGATAGCAGTTTTATTCGGCTGTGGTAAACCCGCTTTAGTTAAAGCTTCAAGTGCTTCATTATGAATACCATCGGCACCTTCTTTAATGTTTACCGTTATGCGCTTAGAAGGCTTGATAAAATCTACAGCTAATTGTGCTTCTTCTTCATCTGCTTGAATACCATATGGTAATCGCATTGCAATAAATTGATATTGATCTGTGAACTTGTCAGTATTGAGTTCATCAATAGCTAGTTGGCATAAACGACCACAGGTTGAGGAATCTACGCCGCCACTGATCCCTAAAACTAAAGATTGAGTATTTGATTGTAGTAATTTTGTTTTAATGAAATCTACGCGGCGCTTAATTTCAAAGTCGGCATTGATATTTGGCTGAACACGCATTTCTGTAATGATAGCTTGAGAAAGAGATAAAGCGGTACTTTCAGCTATCTTGTCAACGGGAGCATCAGTTAATAAATTAGTATATCTATGGTCGCGTTTGCCAGCTTCTTTTGCTAATTTAACAAGATGACCTTTTTCTTGTAACTTATCTAAGTTTTGTTCAATTTGTTGTATATCATTAAATGTCGCCAAGCGGTTTGTTCTTGTTTTTAATTCACCAACGCTTTGTGGCCCGCGCAATAAAGTAACACAAATAATTGCTTTTTCTTGTTCGCTAAACTGTAAAGAACCAAAAGCGGTATTACAAAAACGATGACGATATTTATTTACGCGACCTGATACACCTTCATCTATTATGACTAATCTTTGTTCTATTAATTCATTTAAAGAGTGCTGAACTTCACCTTCAGATAAAGACATAACAGGCTCTCGGCTAGATTTTTGATTACATGCATTAGTGAGAGAATTTAAAGAAAGAGGATATTGTTCAGGGGTAGTGACTTCTTTTTCCAGCATGCAGCCGATCACTCTGGCTTGAATGGCTGAGAGTTTTATTTCCATTGTTAAATTCTCTATTTTATTTAGGCTTAGCAGAGTTTAACGCAATATATGAAGAGGGAAAAGATAGAAGTGATTTGAATATGTGTAATCTATTATTTCCTGCAAAGAAGTTGTGTCGCATTAAGGCATTATTATTTTTTATAAAACAAGAGTAGAATCAAATTTATAACAGTAAAAAGGTCATTTAAAAATGCTTAAAAAATTAAGAATGTCAGTTTTGGGTTTAGGTGTCTTAGCCTTATTTCTGACTGCAATTGTATATGGATTATTAAGTTTAAGCTTACCAGTACTTTCAGGTAGTACAAGTAGTAAAGGTATTACTGAAAAAGTAACAATTGAAAGAGATAAGCTAGGTATTGCGATTGTAAATGCACAAAATCGACAAGATGCGGCTTATGCTTTAGGTTATGCCCATGGTCAAGACAGATTTTTCCAAATGGATTTATTGCGTCGAAATGCAGCGGGAGAGCTGGCTCAATTGTTTGGTAAGGCGGCAATTCCGATAGATAGAAAACATAGATTTCATCAATTTAGACTGCGCGCTGAAAAAGCCTATGCAAAATTACCTGAAAAGAATAAATCACTATTAGAGGCTTATGCTTTAGGTGTCAATGAGGCGGTAACCCAAATTGAATATCCAAGTTTCGAATATATGGTCTCGGGCTCTACGATAAAACCTTGGTTACCTGTAGATAGTTTATTAGTCATTTATACTATGTACTTAGATTTACAAACAAGCACTTTCAAAAGAGACTTAGCATTAACACAAATAGAAAAAGAATTTGGTTCTGAAATGTTGGCATTTATTACACAACCCAGTCCATATCAAGCGGCACTTGATGAGAGTAAATTACCAACATTGACCCCTTTAGTACCAGAATTAACTCATGAAAAAATGACACAAATCAGCTACCAAAAAATTAAAGAACCGTTAGGTATAGGCAGCAATAACTGGGCTGTCACTGGGAAATTGACACAAAGTGGCCATGGTATGTTGTCTGATGATATGCATTTATCACTGAAAGTGCCGGTGATTTGGTATAGAGCACAGCTTAATTACAGTGTAAATAACGAAATTCATCAAATAAATGGTGTTACTTTACCTGGTGTACCTGCTGTTGTAGTGGGTTCAAATGGTCATATTGCATGGGGGTTTACCAATGGCTATTTAGATACTGCAGATTGGTATAAATTAAATGATAAAGATAAAACATATATCATAAATGAAATTATTCAATTACCTGAAGGTAGTGAAAACTTTGAATTAGAAATGAGTGATTTTGGTCCTGTTAAAACACTTGATGGTGAAAAATATGCGTTAGCTTGGGTTGCGCATCAGGAGTATGCCGTAGATATGGAGTTAATAAACTTAGAGGGGGCTAAAACAGTAAAACAAGCATTGGATATTGCTACTACAATCAGTATACCAGTACAAAATATGATCGTCGTTGACAGTAGTGGTAATGCGGCTTGGAAACCAACAGGTGCGGTTCCTGGCAGATTAACACCTATGCAAACGGCTGTAATGTCAGAGTATTATTCTGACAGGTGGTCGACTGATGAAACACAATTACCTCAGATGTTGAATCCTGATACTAATAGATTATGGACGGCTAACTCTCGTGTTATTTCTACTGAGCAATTAAAGCGTTTTGGTAACGGAGCATATGCTATGGGCGCGCGAGCCCAGCAAATAAAAGACAGGTTATTTGAGAAAGAGCAATTTACAGAATCTGACTTTTATAAAATTCAATTAGATAATCAAGCATTATTTTTAAAACCTTGGCATAACTTATTAACACAAGTATTAAGTACTGAGCCATTCAAATATCAAGAAGATCTCAAACTTTTAAGTCAATGGGGTGAGTGCGCTTGCGCTGACTCAGTTGGCTATACTTTAGTGCGTAATTATAGGGCTGCATTAATTGATGAAATATTTGCACCTATAGAATCTGCTTTAGTAAAACATGATTTAAGTCTATCACCTCTTAAGCGTGATTTAGAAGCTGGAGTATGGCAATTATTAAAAGATTTTCCTGATTCTTGGCTTAATGAAAAACATGTTTCTTGGCCACAATTAATGAACCAAGTATATGTGGATATGCGTAAAGATTTATTAGAAGAACATGGTGTAAATGAGCAAGATTCTTTGCATGTTTTAGCTTGGGGAAAAGTCAATGAATTAAAGTTACAACACCCTTTTAGCAAACAAATTCCATTGTTATCCTATTTGTTAGATATGCCTACAACTCCTGGTTTTGGAGATAGCTTTATGCCTGCTGTGCAAAAAAGAGGTTTTGGTGCTTCGCAAAGGTTTTTTGTACAGCCAGGTTTAGAAGAAAATGCAATATTAACTATCCCAGGAGGGCAGTCTGGTCATCCATTGTCACCTTTTTATCGCTCTGGATTTGATGACTATGTGAAGGCACAAAATACTCCATTATTACCATCCGATGCGATTCATCGTATTGAAATCAATCCGAATTAAAAAGACTATTATACCCATGGTCGCTGATGAGTTGGTTTAGAAGCGTTTTAAGCTGCGTTATTGATCTTGAAAAGGGAATAACCTATTCTCTACAATCAATGTCTTTCCTAAAGCGTTTCTAATTCCAACTGAATCCTGCATCTTGAAGTGGTTTGGGTATATATCCAAGCCACTTGATAATGCTTGTTTCAGAATTTATCAGGTGAGTTAGCACAAGGCACATCATTTTAGGAATGCTGATTGCCTTTCAAACTGATGTAACGTAGTGATTACTTACCAGATAAATTCCATACGGGCGGGTTTTAAATGGTCAACTACCGCGTTATTTATGTTGATAAGGGAATAACTATTACCTGCAATAAATGTCTTGTATTTGACCATTTAAACTCCCGCTGAAATCATGCATTTCCAAGTAGCTTGGGTATATAAACCTTAAAGTGACGTATATAGTTCAGTTTTTATTTGGTAACGTTGTAGTTGTGTCGCTGTATTGACTGCATGGTGTTTTTCACCAAAGGCTTCTAAAGTCATGCCATTACAGTGAATCGATTTATTCGCCTTAGTGATATTTAATCTATTATTTCTCAGCGCTGTAATTAGCTTGATTGGTTTGTTACTTGCAACGGCCATGCAAATTTCAGTTGTTATATTGTTATCAGCCGCAACTAATTTTTGAGTTTGATGTGCACTTACATTGGCTGATAATGTAATAACATTTGCTACGATAATAGTCGTTAATAAGTTCATAATAACTTTCCTCTATGCTTCATTTAAGTAATGTTGTTTTGCCGTTGAGTGAATAGTAGAACTGAAATAAAAAAGTGTGTATCAAAAGAATGTGATGACGTAACAAGGTGTGTTTTTTTACCAAAATTTCATTGTAAATAGAATGATAATCAAGTATGTGAAGTATGTCGAAATGTATCTGTAGATACTTTGAGTTTCATATATTCAAGGTGAGTTAGCCGCTGATCCTTAGATTTAGTCCATTGAGCTAAAAAGTCATTATCTCTTTTTTATGATGTTAAAAAGAGTATAAGTTTAGTGTATTTATATAATGAAAAATCTTGTTACATAAGAACTAAAAAAACCATAAAACAATATTTCTCTCGCAATAACTTTTATCATCAAAAATTTGATTTGTTGGGATTTGGCATGAGAAATGTGCAGACATAGTCGTTTTAAAATTGCTCAGATAAACAAAGCCTTATTTAGGTAACTCTGCTACCTAGTTTTTAGTAAAAACCTTAGACCTGTGGTTTTGCATTTTAGCCTTTGAGTTAGTTTGCCAAATTGTTATTTGTTGCAGATATTAATGTTTTTTAAGTTTAAAAGGCAATTTAACTTATGTAACAAATAACATTGTAAACTATTGATTTATGTTTTTTTAAGGTTTTTTAACTTGCCCACTTAATAATAGTTGCAAGTGTATGGCTTTCACCTGGAGCAAGTTTTACTGTGTCTTGTTTTACGTTTGCAGCTTCTAAACATAACATCTTATTATATTCATTGTCTTGGAAGTTGCTTAAGCGCTGTGCTTTATCTATCCACGGATTCCACAGTACGCATGATGTTGAGTTTTCTCTTGCAACACTGATGGTGCCATCTTCAGTTTTGATTGTTTGTATTAAAGGTGCATTGTTGTAAACCATATCAGTTTCACTAGCAAAGTTTATGATCTCATTTTGCTCATAAGGACCTTTTCCAAATTCAATATATTGTGAACCTTGTAATCCATCAACTTGAGTTGTTTTTATATCAGGGGTTGGGAAGTAAGTATGTAAGGCTTGAGTAAATGAAATATCACTATCGCCTAAGTTAGTATTTATCAGATATACGCTTAAAGTTTTTGATAATTTAAATATAACTTTTAATCCAGTTTTATGTGGCCAGTAATCTTTGCTTACTTGTATCATAGGCAAAGAAAGGCTGATTTCTACATGGTCATTTTTTTCATTGACTTCTTCAGCGCGCCATACTTGAGTTCGTGCAATACCATGAATAGGCCAACCTTGTTTATCATTGACGCCAAACCAAGGCCAGCAAATTGGAATTCCACCTCTAATACTTTTACCTTTGATGTAATCTTCATCTTGCGATACCCAGATTAAAGGTTTTTGGTCTTTGGGAGTAAACTGTGTTAATTGAGCGCCTTGTAAAAATATTTTGGCATTACATAAGGAAGAGGCGACTTCGATATACTCTAAGCCGGTTTGTGTTTGTTTAATGCTAACAGAGGGAGAAAGTTTCATAAGGCACCTTAAATACTATTGTTAATAAATTGCATAGTTACCATACCTAAATACTTTAGTAAGTAAATTTATTTATTTTCAAGTACAATCAATGTTTAACTTAAAATATCGTCACAGAGTGACTCCAGTAGAATGACAAAGCAATTCTATGAAGGATAATAAATGTTCGATCTAAATACTTTATTTTATACCAGTATTAGCGTCACTATACTTATGATTTTTCTTAATTTTTTAACTTGGCGGGCAAACAAAGTTATTCCAGGTACTTTATTATATGTTTTTTATCCTTTAGTCATCTTAGCTTCGCTATTGTGTTTTACAGGATTTAACACACTATTAATGGGATTTAAGTTTAATTTGGGGTTAGGTAATACATTGTTATTTTTAGCTTCAGTAGTACAAGCTTATGCTTTATGTAAATTTTTTGATTTCAAACATGCTTCACTTAACGCTTTTATTGCAGCAACAATGTGGTTAATCGTTGCATTTTGGTGGTTTTTATATGGTGACTTAGATCGTCATAGCAGAATATTAATTGTTGATATTCATCGTATAGTTGAAGCTGTATTTTTAAGTTACTTATTTATTCATATTGGATTGAAAAAATTCCCAAATGGTAGTTATATTTACTTACTTAATTTTATTTTGTTGCTAATTGTCTTTTTGCTACGTGCTTTTTTATTAATAGATGTAAGTACTGAAGAAATAACACAAAATGTGTTTTTTAGTTTACCTATTTTTATAGCGGGTATTTTATCTCCTATGCTAAACGCAACCGGTATTGCTGTTTTATGTAATGAAAGGCGTGCATTACACTTAAAAAATTTGACTGAAAAAGCACAAAAAGATGCAGAACTTCGCGGTTTATTTTTATCAACTATGAGCCATGAAATTAGAACGCCTTTAAACGGTATTTTAGGTAGTGCGCAATTAGTAATGAACCAATCTAATGATCCTAGAGATAAACCTTATTGTGAAGCAATTATCAATTCAGCTGAATCTTTAAATTTATTAATCGATAAAGTATTAGATTATGCTAGTTTAGATCAAAGTACGGGGGCACTTTATGAAGAAGATATTGAACTAAAACCTTGGCTAGAAAACTTATGTTTATTGCTGAGCCCTTTGGCAGAACAAAAAAATATTAACTTTGAATTGAATTTCAATTTACCAGATCAGGCTTGTTATTACTGCGACCAACAAAAAATAAGACAGGTATTAATTAATTTGGTGGGTAATGCAATAAAGTTTACCGATAGTGGCAGTATCACAATTAAAGTTGAGTTAATCGACTCAACCGCTTTGGAGCACAGTTTATGTTTTTCCGTATCAGATTCGGGGCCAGGTATAGAAAATGATGAAATTGAATACTTAACAGAACCTTATGTACAAAGCACTGCAGGTAAAATTAAGGGCGGTACAGGTCTAGGTTTAGCTATTAGTAGCCGAATTTTATCTAAACTACAAAGTAAGCTAAATATAAGCAGTGAATTGGGCAAAGGCAGTATATTCAGTTTTGATATTGTTTTAGGTTTAGGTGAATTAAGTTTGGTGGAGCAACGCCACCAATCATCAGAGTATTTAACTGGGTTAGATATATTACTAATAGAAGATTTACCTTTAAACCAAAAAATAGCCGTTGAATTTATGGCTATGGATGAACACAAAGTGAAACTGGTTGATGATGGCGCATCAGCCATTACAATGATGCAAAAACATCAGTTTGATTTAGTTTTACTGGATATGAATTTACCTGATTTTAATGGACCTGAAGTACTTAAAAAGCTGAAACACTTAGATCATAAAAATCAAAGAACACCTATTCTCGCTTTTACTGCGAGTTTAAGTCCAGATGAAATTAAGGAATACTTGGCATTAGGTATCAAAGATATTGTGGGTAAGCCAATTAAACTAGAGAAGTTAAGGCAAGCATTGTTCAACTCTCAAAATACCCAAGCACCTTCATTGGTAACAGAGTTAAAATCAGTTTTATATGATGAAACTGCCACAAAAACCTTGGAAAGTTCATTTACTGAAGACGAATTATCCGCTGTATATAATGAATTTGTGTTATCGGCGAGAAGTAAGTTTAAACACCTTCAAGAGCTGTTAAGCAGTGATACCGAGCAATGCATTAAAATATTGCACAGACAAGCAAGCACGGCATTACAATTAGGTTTTAATTTATATGGCAGGGAATTAAAAAAGATAGAGAGAAAACTGCTCGACAAAAAATCAATTGAATCTGAAATGAATGACGTTACTGAGTTATGGCAAAAAAGTTTGGCAGCTTATTTAGAGGATGTAAAACGAAAGCTATAGGGTATCTTAAGGTAGCTTGGGCGTAGTTATTAGTGTTACTCTTTTTTTAAATTCGCATTATTGAAAAGGAAGTTTACAATGAAAAAAGTATTAATCGCAGTTGCAGTATTAGCAGTTGTTGGTACAGCATATTTGTATGATAAACAAAGTCGCTCATTGGACAAATCAACTGAACAAGCTTTACAGTCACCTGAATTAGCCTATATACCTGCTGATACTTTAATGTTTGCTGGGCAATTAAAGCCATTTCCAGTAAAAAAGTATATTAAATTACTGTCACAAAATAAGGCTTCTTACGAGCAGTTTGGTTTAATGGTTAATGAGCTGTCAAAAGGGGAGCTTGTCAGACAAAAATTTTTTGTTAGTTTATTAAAAACTTATAATGACACATTGAAATCACCAGATTTATTAATGCAAAATTATGGTGTGAAAAATAGCTTTAAAAGTTTATTTTATACAGTGGGTTTATTACCAGTAATACGTTATGAAATTAGCGAACCTGAAGCTTTATGGAAAATGTTAAGTAAAGCTGAAGAAGAGTCAGGACTTAAACCAACAGCTCATACTATTTCTGGTGTAGAATATAAAAGTTACGCATTTTATGAAAAAAATGGCCAAGTATTTGAGCTTATCGCATCAGTTAATAATGGTTGGGCAACGCTCACCTTTAATACTCCAATTAATGAACAAAAAGAATTAGAACTCGCGCTTGCTATAAATAAGCCTGAAAAATCATTAGCGAGTGAAAATACTTTAAATAAAATGATGAAAAAACATCGTTTTGATGCAACTTATGTTGGTTTTTTCAATCATGTTACTTTGCTAAATGGTTTAACAAACAAAGATAATAATCACTTTAACCAAATGTTGAATAAAATCTTAGCATTATCAAATACAGACCTAGATGAAAAAGAGCTTAGCGTTTTTCGTGAAAAAACATGTCAAGATGATTTATCTCAATTAGTGAGCAATTGGCCAAGAACTGTTTTTGGTACTCATCAACTTGAAATTACAGATACTTCAATAAATATGAAAGCATCTATGATTATCGAAGGTAATACAGATTTAATGCGTGTTTTAGCTGGATTAAGAGGTTTTATTCCTGAGCATTTACATTCAGCTGACAATAAAATAATGAGCTTAGGTTTGGGCCTTGATATTGGTAAAGTGACACCTGTGCTTACAACACTTTGGAATGATTTTACTCAAACACAATATCAATGTGCGCCTTTAGTTGAAATGCAAACTGAAATTGCAAAAAACAGCCCTATGATGACTGCTATGTTTACTGGTATGGCATCAGATGTAAAAGGTTTTAGCGCTGCTTTATTTGATTTTGAATTAAGCTATGAAAATGATCAGCCTGCATTAAAGAAATTTGATAGTCTAATTACTTTATCTGTTAATAACCCAATATCATTTTTTAATAGTGTAAAAGCATTTTATCCGCCTTTAGCTGATTTAAAACTACCTCAAGATGGAACGGCGGTCAATTTAAATGAGTTTGTACCAATGTTAGATATGTTTGGTGTTCAAGTAGATATTGCCGTTAAGGGTGATAACATTGCTTTATATAGCGGGGCTATAGCGTCAGAAACGGCTGTAAGCTTGACTAAACAAGCACTTGTAAATAATGGTGTAAACAGCTTTAGTTTAGATTATAAAAAATTCTTTACGTCTTTATTTGATGTTGCAGCGATGGCGAATCAAGCGTTACCTGAAGAGTTAAATAGCCTAAAAGAGACTGATATGCGTCTTCATTTTTTAATGGACTATACCGATAATGGTATTGAATTTTTGAGTACTGTGGATAGTGAAATTAATTTTTTGAAGAAAGCACCTTAAAAGTTGAAGCTTATTGTTTCGGCTTTTTTGTTTGCCCAGCGAAGCCTTGCACTGTATCCAATCCGAATGATTGGACGTGTTATTCAAGAGGTGACTCAGAATATTGCGAGTGAGAGGTGGTAGATAATCCCGTAGTAGTGAGTAGAGCTAGGCTGATGAAAGCCAGTAATGGTGTGTAGGAAAAAACCAAGCCGACCATCAACATTATGTTTGATGGAGTCAATTTAAATCAAAAGTTCTAATTGATTGCGAAGGGGGAAGCATGCTTTAAGACTTTGATGAGTTGTGAATTTTTATCATTGAT
Organism: Pseudoalteromonas sp. NBT06-2; assembly: GCF_002276045.1. Lineage (GTDB taxonomy): Bacteria > Pseudomonadota > Gammaproteobacteria > Enterobacterales > Alteromonadaceae > Pseudoalteromonas. The sequence continues at coordinate 21,330 of NZ_NQMR01000069.1, forward strand.
ACACAAGCAGCCTGATCAGCTGGACAAGCTGAATTGGTGCGCTAGGAATAGTGACGTCTGATGAGACAAGTCGTATATGGGAAGTAATTGTAGTCAAGTTTGGTAGATTGCCTTTGTGCTAGAACGCCAAATCCTGCGATGAAAGTTACCACAATGTTTGGAAAATGAGCGATGGCCATAAGGCGCACTATACTAGATTACAAATTAGCATTGTGTCACTAACGATGGTGACGTGAAGTATGCAGGAGCCGTATACGAGGTCCGTACGTGCGGTTCTGTGAGAGGGATGAGGAAGAGCCTCACCCTACTCGATGTTTAATCTAAAATCGGTGCGTTTATTGCATCAAAAAAGTTATCTATCTTTCATGTCAAAAATTTTCACTATGTTAATAAATACAGCTAGTAATTATAACCAATCAAATGATATTGCGAATAATCAGCTTAACGATCGAAATACAGTGCAATCGCCTACAACTCAAACAAAAAATAGTCAATTAGCAAAAGATGATAAAGCAAGTAGCAGTGAAGATATTACTTTATCATCAAGATCACAAAAGTTAGAAGCTATTACAGGCGAGTTTTTTTCAGGAAGAGACTTAACCCAATTAGATATTAGCAAATTAGCACAACGATTAAATGAATACGGTTTAATTACTCAAGAACAATATGGTAAACTCAGCAATAACTTAAAAAGTAATAATAATGCTAATGAGCCAAGTCAGAAACTTTCTGCTTTTTTACAAAATTTCTCAAAATCGGATAATGCGAAAGATTTAGATGAAAATTTAACTGATAGTATAAGCAATGCTGAATATATTTTAAAAAATGTCAATCGTGCAAAAGAAGATAAAAACTTTAGTCTCATTTTAGATCAAACGATAAGTGAATTTGATAAATTCGTGGCTTCAAGTGAATTTAAACAATTAACGCCAGTCGATCAGCAAAGCTTTAAAACGGTATCTGGCGCTTTAGCGATAGTTGATCAAATTACTCCTAAAAATCTTAATAATAAACAATTAAATAGTTATTTAGCAATTGCTAAAATGTAACTATTATTGCTGATATTTTCACTAAATATTGGTGTATTAAACTCATTTTATAAATTTAAAAACATGAAATTTCAATTATAACAATTAGATACACTTTGGCTTGATATTTGCCTTAATTCTATGGAAATATATTTTCTATAAAAATTAAACTTTCAAGGGGTTCAGATGCTTAAATTACTCACTCCAATATGTTCTGCGATATTGTTATCGGGCTGTATTGTAAATATATCACCAGATTCAACTAATATTTTAGAGCAAAAAACACTCACTTTAAGTACTCGAAATATTACGACACTTATATCAGAAACATCATCTGGAAACTTGATGATCACTGGTGTAGAAGGTTTAAATGAGATTTCAGTTAAGGCTGATATTAGAACTTATAACCACGATAAACCTTATACACTGACTTTAGAAAAACATGGAAATAAAGCTAAATTAGTTGCAAAACATGACGCTATATTGGGTTTTTATTCAGGTAACTCTCCACGTATTAATTTAACTATTCAAGTACCAGCTACCTTAGCACTGGATCTAGATGATGGTTCAGGTGATATTAAAATTATAGGGAGTCAAGCAGATATTAAAGTAGACGATAATTCTGGTAACATCATTATCGCTGGTGGCAACAATGTGGTTATAGATGATGGCTCAGGTAATATTGAGATCACTCAAGTCATGGGAGATATGGTGATTGAGGATGATTCAGGTAATCTGTCGATTGACGGCGGAAATCAGTTAGTTGTAGAAGATGGTTCAGGAAATTTAAGTATCGCTAATTTATCTGGAACATTAAAAGTAACTGATGGTTCAGGTAATTTAGATATTACAGCGATTAAAGGTCGTGTTGATGTTGAAGATGGTTCAGGAAATTTGAATATTTCTAATTTATCTAGCTCTTTGATTGTAAGAGATGACTCTGGCGAGTTATCTATTAAAAATGTTCAAGGGGACGTTAATATCAATGATGGTTCAGGTGACTTAAGTGTCACTAAGGTTGTTGGTGTAGTGACCATTGAAGATGGCTCTGGAAACATTGAAGTTAATCATACTGGTGGTCTGGTGATCACAGAGTCAGGCTCTGGACGTTTAAACATGCATGATATAAATGGTAAAGTTAACGTAAAAAATTAACTCTATTATAAAACTAAGTAAAATTGAAAAGGTAAAGTTTAAACACATTACCTTTTTTTAAAAAATATTTTAATCTTCTGCTGTTTTCATGACTGCTTGAGTAGGTTGTTGTTCAACGTGTTTTTCTGGATGCCATTTATTTATTTTCATAATAGTACAGCTGGCATTACGGTTTATATTATTGTCAGTAATGATTTTGTCACCACGAGATAAACAGCTTGAATTCCCTCTAGAAACAGTGCCTATTCGGCTCATAGCCCATTGCGGATCACATATGCCAGCTAGGCTTAAAATATATTTATCTTTCACATTTTTGTTTAATACAATTACATCATTTCTTTTATCTACGGCTTCCCAACCGTTAATTGAGCGAGCAAAACAAATTTGGTTAACTTCTTCACCGATACGAATATCCGGTTTAGTTTCTTGTTTATTAGTATCAGGGTTTGTTTGACAGCCCATTAAAAAAAAAGCGCTTACTAGAGTTGAAACTAAGATCTTTTTCATGTTTATTCCCTAAATAGTGAACCAATTTAAAACACTGATAATAGCGATTTTAAAATGAACCTAAACTGAATTCATTTCAACTCTGTACGAATTATCATCTATAAAATATCAAATTATCAGTCTTTAAAAAAGAATCTGTTTCTGATGAAAAGTTTTACAAATGAATAAAATAAAAACGCAGCCGTAGCTGCATTTTAATCATGAAACAAAAAAGTTAAAAGTTCAATTTTTGTTAGCGCGAGTAAACTCTCGCCTATACACGGTTCTATAAGTGTATCTTTAAATACCATCGCCGTCTGTATGAAGACCACATTCACGATTCAAACCAAAAAACCTTGTTTCTTCTTCAGTCATACCAGGCTCTAATTTACGTGTAGTATGCACATCGCCCATAGAGACATAGCCTTGCTCCCATAATGGATGATAAGGTAAGTCATGCTTAGTTAAGTACTGATAAACATCACGATTATTCCAATCTATGATTGGGTGAAATTTCACTGTGCCACGGCTGATTTCTACAATATTTTTATTGGTACGTGTTGAAGATTGATCGCGCCTTAAACCACTAAACCAAGTGCCAGCCTGTAAATCTTGTAAAGCACGATTCATAGGTTCAACTTTGTTCATATGATTATATTGTTTTATACCTTCAACATCTTGCTCCCATAATTTGCCATATTTGGCTTCTTGCCATGCAGGGCTTTGTTCAGAGCGGTAAACTTTTAAGTTTAAATCTAAGCGTTCAGTCAAATGATCAATAAACTGATAAGTTTCAGGAAATAAATAACCTGTATCAGTTAAAACCACTGGAATATCTGTTTTGTGTGATGTCATTAAATGCAACATTACAGCCGCTTGAATGCCAAAGCTTGATGATAAAAATTGCGTATTTGGTAAATTTTCAATTGCCCAAGCAACACGCTGTTCGGCAGTTAACGCAACAAGTTGATTATTAGCTTGTGCTAATAATTGTACTTGCTGGTCTTTATCTATCGCTAAAATGTTTTTAAATTCGCTCATAATTCCACCTGATAAAAGAAGGTGAAATTATTCACCTTGATATCAATATTTGTTAACTATGAAAGTCTGTTTTACTAACTTTCACTTCTTGCACTATACCGACACGGATCACAAAATCACCAAAACATTCACCTGCATTTCGCTCTGCCGCCCAACGACCAATTAGGTTATCTAACTCAGGTAAGAAAACATCTTCGCCTACATTCTCTTTATAAAGTTTTGGCACACGAGTACCAATGCGATTACCACCTAAATGCATATTGTATTTACCAGGGCCTTTACCTACTAAACCAACTTCAGCTAACATCGCACGACCACAACCATTGGGACAACCAATAACTCGTAAAATGATATTGTCATCAGCAATGCCATTTTTAGTTAATAAATCTTCAACTTTTTCAACTAAACTTGGTAGATAGCGTTCAGACTCGGCCATGGCTAATGGACATGTTGGTAAAGCAACACACGCCATTGAGTTTTTCTGCTGATTTGAATGCGTGTCATCAATTAAACCATGTTCACGTGCTAGCTTTTCAATTGCCGCTTTTTGTGCTGTTGGCACACCAGCAATAATTAGATTTTGGTTAGCTGTCATGCGGAAATCACCTTGATGAATTTTTGCAATTTCACGACAACCTGTTTTTAATGTTTTACTTGGGTAATCTAAAATACGACCGCTTTGAATGAATAGTGCTAAGTGATGCTTTCCATCAATGCCTTCAACCCAACCTATGTTGTCACCTCGAGAAGTGAACTCATAAGGGCGGCTTGCTTCAAATTTAACACCTGCACGCTTTTCAACTTCATCTCTAAATGCATCTACACCAACACGATCTAGTGTGTATTTCGTTTTTGCATTTTTACGGTTTGAACGGTTACCCCAATCACGTTGCACAGTGACAACATGTTCAGCAATCGCTAGCGTATGCTCTATTGGAATAAAACCAAAATCATCTGCTTTACGAGGGTAAGTTGCAGTATCACCATGTGTCATTGCTAAGCCACCGCCGACTAATACGTTAAAACCAACTAATTTACCTTTATCGCTAATTGCAATGAAATTTAAATCATTAGCGTGAACATCTACATCATTATTAGGAGGGATCACAACGGTCGTTTTAAATTTACGAGGTAAGTAATTAGAGCCTAAAATTGGCTCTTCAGTGGTTTCTGATTTTTCACCATCTAGCCAAATTTCAGCATATGCACGAGTACGCGGTAGTAAGTGTTCCGATATCTTAGTCGCCCATTCATAAGCTTCTTGATGTAGTTCAGACTCAACAGGGTTAGTGGTACATAGTACGTTACGATTAACATCACCAGCTGTTGCAATAGAGTCAATGCCAACACTATCTAACATTTGGTGCATGCCTTTAATATTTGGCTTTAAAACACCGTGAAACTGAAAAGTTTGACGCGTTGTTAATCTAATACTGCCATAGCTTGTTTTGTCATCTGCAAATTTATCGATTGCTAACCACTGATCAGGAGTAATAATACCGCCAGGCATACGAGCACGTAGCATTACATTATGTAATGGTTCTAGCTTTTGTTTTGCACGTTCAGCACGAATATCGCGGTCATCTTGTTGATACATGCCATGAAAACGGATTAACTGGAAGTTATCAGCAGTGAAACCACCGGTAATTTCATCTTTTAAATCTGTTTCTATTGTTCCACGTAAAAAATTACTTTCTCTTTTAAGGCGTTCGTTATCAGAAAGCTTTACGGTTTTATCTTGCTCGCTCATGTTGCTTTTTCCTAAATTCTTTTCAACTTCTTATAAAGTGACGGTTTATAAGCTCACGTGTACCTTATGAAAAAGGTGTTAGTACACGTCTTTCTGATATCTGTTTTGATTACGTAATTCTTTTAAGTACGCTTGGGCATCTTCTTCTGACTTACCACCAAATTCTTGAATTATGTCTAATAATGCTTGATGAACATCTTTTGCCATGCGATTTGCATCACCACATACATAAAAATGTGCACCTTTTTCTAACCAGGCATAAACCTCAGCACCATTTTTACGTAGCTTGTCTTGTACATATATTTTTTGTGCTTGATCGCGACTAAAGGCAACATCTAATTTAGATAACACACCAGATTTTAAGTAACTTTGAAGTTCTACTTGATATAAAAAGTCTTGCGTAAAATGAGGGTTACCAAAGAATAACCAGTTTTCACCTTGCGCTTCACTTGCTTCGCGTTCTTGTAAGAATGCTCTAAACGGTGCGATACCTGTACCCGGACCCACCATTAATATTGGTGTATTAGTATCAGCTGGCAAGCGGAAATTATCGTTATGTTCGATAAATACTTTAACTAAAGTACCTTCTTCAGCTCGTTTAGCTAAATAACCTGAACAACCGCCTAAATGCTCACTACCAAAGGCTTCAAACTCCACCAAACCAATCGTTAAATGTACTTCTTCTTCAACTTCAGATTGAGAAGAGGCAATTGAGTAAAGGCGAGGCTGTAATTTGCGTAAGCAATCTACTAAATATTGAGCTTCAAGTTTTGCAGGATACTGACGGATAATATCGAAGATCTGACGTGATTCGATAAATTCACGTAATGTTGTTTTATCTTCTGCAATTTTTGCCAGCTCAGAATTATTAGTTGCAGATGCAAATTTTTCTACGAAGGTAGGATATGATTGCGTAAGCTCAAGGTTTTCAATTAACGCTTGACGAATATTTAAAGCTTTATCACCTAACTTGATATCTATTGCAGTATCAATCGATAATAAAGACAGTACTTCATCTACTAACGTTTCATCATTTAAGAAGTAAACACCTAGCGAATCACCCGCTGTATAAGTTAAATCAGACCCTTCTAATGAAATTTCAACATGTCGCACATCTTTTGTTGAATCACGACCTGTAATTTTCTGAACAATAGATAGCTCGGCTGAAAATGGTTTTTGCTTGTTATATTGGCTTGTTATAGCTGCAACACCAGGCATAGGAATAACTTGTGCTGAACCTGCTGATTGTGCTTTTAACTCAGGTTCGAAGGCATCTAATGCACCAGTTAACCATATATTAGCTTCGCCTTCATAATCTACATCTAAGTCAGCACGTGCAAATACAGTTTGAGCGCCTAATTCAGTAAAGCGTTGTTCGAAATCTTGTGCTGTTTTACAGAAAAACTCATAGCTTGAATCACCAAGACCTAAAATAGCAACTTTAACACCTTCTAATTTAGGTGCTTTTTTAGAGTATAAAAATTCATGCAAGTTTTCAGCATCTTCTGGTGGCTCGCCTTCTCCGTAAGTCGATACAACAACAGAGATAAATTTTTCTTTTTTCAAGTTGTTTGGCTTGTAATCAGACATATTAACTAGCTTTACAGTTAAGCCTCGTGATTCTGCTTGTGCTTTTAACTGTGTAGCAACACCTTTAGCGTTACCTGTTTGTGAACCATATAAAATGGTTAAACTTGCAGCTTCATTTGCTTGTATACTAGGGGTTACACTATCTAAAACGGCAGTATTAGCATTAGCAGCTAAATAACCACTTACCCAAGCCTGTTGAATTGGATTTAGTTCCGCCACTAGGCCTTGTAATTTTTGCACTTGCTCTGCTGAGAGTGGGCTAGCTGCGCTAGATAATTGACCTAACAACATGAGTATTCCTCAATATTTAAAAATGCTGTAAAAATTGCCACTAACTTTTTGTCATTTATCTGGGTATCCATATTTTGACTAAAAGCTATATTTTTTGCCCCTATGGATATTTATCTATTTACATAGCAAGGGGCTAATCTGAAGGTGAAGCATAACGATCAATTGCCAGAACAAAAAAGAATAGAAACTACTTTGTTATTCCTTTTTGGAATTAAAAACAGTTTTATTTAGAAAATGGACTAAAAACAATAAACTTATTTTTAGTTCTTCTGCGATAGAAAAAGAGCTGAAATTTAAAGGGCTAAGATGGTTTGCGCTGACAGCCCAGAAATATCAATATTTACATATTCGAAGTGTGCTGAGGAGATGAAAATACATCATTGGGAAAACAAAGTACTTAGTTGTGTTTTTGAAGAAATTACAGGTATTAAAGCGGGCTGGTGAATTGGATTTAAAGTCAAAAGAAGCATTATCTTACCTTTAAAAGTTAAAAAACACTGAACTACAGCTAATTAAAGCAGAAGAAATGCTGCTTTGGGTGGGGTCGTTACCGGTATAGCTCCCGTAGGGTAAGACGGTAAGCAGCCAACTGCATTGTTATAAGATATTTGTTGGCAAATGACTTAACGACACATCTTATGTCTTGTATTTTTCACGCTTCTCGACTTTCTGAAATCGTGCATTTCCATGTTGTATGGGTATAAAAGGTGAAGCTCAATAGAGTTTAACTTTTTATTTTCTCAACCGCTTTGTTCCACCCTTTTACTAATATATTTCTATGCTGTTCTTCAATTTTCGAATTAAAAACTTGATCAACTTTGCAAATATTATTTGGTAGCGTGTCTGATTGCCAGATATGAGCACCTAATCCAGCCAGCAAAATAGCCCCTAATGCCGTAGATTCAATATTAACAGGGCGAACAAGTTCAATACCTAATAGATCTGCTTGAAATTGCATTAGAAAATTATTTTCACTAGCACCACCATCAACATGCATAGAAGTAATTTTTGTGTCTGATTCTGACTGCATTAATTTTAATACGTCGAAAGTTTGATAAGCAATAGCCTCTAAAGCGGCTCGGACAATTTCATTTTTACCCGTAGATCTTGTTAAACCAATAATTGCCCCTTTAGCATTCATATCCCAGTGTGGGGCACCTAGACCTGTAAAGGCTGGTACAAAATATACACCTTGAGTATCGTTTATACTTTGTGCAATTGCTTCAGTCTCTGATGCTTTGGTGATCAATTGAAGCTGATCTCTAAGCCATTGAATAGCGGCTCCGGCTATAAAAACTGAGCCCTCAAGAGCATAATTAGGGTGACCTTTTTCATCACATGCGATTGTTGTTAGCAACCCATTTTGACTCAGATGATTTTTATTGCCAGTATACATCAACATAAAACATCCTGTACCATAGGTGTTTTTAACTTGGCCAGAATTAATGCAACCTTGACCAAATAACGCGGCTTGCTGATCACCGGCTACCCCTGTGATTGGTATTTCTGTACCAGAAAATAGTTGCTTATCAGTTTTACCGAAGTAACTTGCTGAATTTTGTATTTTAGGTAAAATTGATTTCGGTAAATCAAAATAACTTAATAAATCTTGGTCCCATTTTTTTGTATTGATATTGTAGAGCATAGTGCGAGACGCATTTGTGTGATCGGTTACATGACTTTGCCCTCCTGTTAGTTGCCAGATTAACCAAGAATCTATGGTGCCAAAGGCTAAATTACCTTGGTTTGCTAATGTTTTTATTTCGGGATTATGCTCGAATAGCCATTTGATTTTAGTTGCAGAAAAATACGCATCAACAATTAATCCTGTTTTTTCTTGGATCCAGTTAGATTTACCTTCTTGCATAATATTTTCACAAATATCAGCGGAACGTCTGCACTGCCAAACTATGGCATTATGTAATGGTTTACCGGTTGTTTTATTCCATAAAACCGTTGTTTCTCTTTGGTTAGTAATACCAATACTTTTAATATCTTTATATTCTAACGTCGCATTTTCTAAAGCTTGTTTTATACCCAGTAAAGTAGATAACCAAATTTCATAAGCATCATGCTCGATCCAGGAAGCTTTAGGATAAATTTGGGTAATCTCATTATAGGCTTTGCCTTTGAACTCACCATTTTGATCGTATATAACGATAGTTGTTCCTGTGGTGCCCTGATCGATTGCAAGTATCATGGTATAAATGATTTATTTTTTATTTTATATAGACTACTCATTTTTAATTGTATTGTCGTGAAAAACTATATAAAACAGATTGTTATTTTCATCGTTTAGCTCCCTTATAGTCTAACATTCATCTTTTGTACCTTAATCTTTACAAAATAAACTGAGTAACAACTCTATTTCTTTGATATCGCTCTTTTTGTAATATAAAATTAACATTTTAGGTGAATAATAGTCCGCTTAAAATATATGTTTGTGAATTTTCGAATAATTAGGAGTTATAGTGAAATATAAAAATAAATTAGTACTAACCCTGCTTGTGCTAGTAAATTCAAGTGTTTATGCGGATGTAGATAATGGTGGTTTTGAAACTTGGTCGAATGATTTGCCGTCAAAGTGGACAACAATAGATTCTGGGATCAGTGTTACTGAAAATAAAAATATCGTTAAAACAGGTTTGAGCTCTGCCGCTATTTCGGTAAATACTCATTCTCAAAGTGCTACTGACTTTCAACAATTAGTGGCCGTCGAAGCAGGAAAAACATATCTTTTTTCTACTTGGGTTTATCATACAGAAGGAAACATAAAAACAAGACTTTATGTTGATGGTTATCAAGGATACTCAAATGAAAATTTAATTAATCAATGGCAACAAGTTTCTTTTAGTTATGTTGCAAGCGAAAATAAAAATATTGCCGTAGGATTACGTTTTTACGATACAGCTGGATTCGATGGTACGGAAGTTGTTTATATTGATGATTTCCAACCTTCAATTACTGAAGTGCCAAATCAAGACTCTTGTGCTAGTACTGAAATTAAATTTAGCCTAACAACGGATAATTATGGTTATGAAACAAGTTGGATCATAAAAGATAGTAATTCAACTGAAATTGCACAAGGTGGCGATTTATCAAATGATACTACTTATAATGAAAATTTATGTTTAGTTGATGGGGAATATAGTTTTACTATTAATGATACATATGGTGATGGTATTTGTTGTACCTATGGTAATGGTGCTTATGGTATTTCAGTTTCTGGATTGTCACTTATTTCAGGAGCGACTTTTACTAATAGTGAAACAAAAACATTTAAGGTTGGCAGTTCTACAGGAGGAGGCTCAGGCGGAAATCCAGGAAATTATTATGCTTCAACGACAGGTAAATCTGGATATGTTTTGAAAACAACGTTGCATAACATTATTAAAAACCATACCGCTAAAGGTTATTCTGCACTATGGACTTTTTATGAATCTCATTCCTTAGATAATTATTATGAAAAAGATGGTTCTATTTTAGATATGTACTCTGAAAAACCGTCGGGTACAGAGAGTTATATTTATGAAAAAGTAACAAACCAATGTGGTAACTATAGTGCTGAAGGTGGATGTTATAATCGCGAACATTCATTTCCAAAAAGTTGGTTCGGTGGAAAAATAGAGCCAATGAATTCAGATGTGCATCATATTTTTGCTACCGATGGCTTTGTTAATTCAAAACGCAGCGGTTACCCATATGGTGAAGTTGGCAGTGCTAGTTTTACATCAACAAACAATAGTAAATTAGGCTCAGCAACAGCGAGTTTAGGTTATACAGGAACTGTTTTTGAGCCAATAGATGAGTTTAAAGGTGATTTAGCTCGCGCGTATTTATATATGGCAACACGATATGAAGATATTATTGCAACTTGGACTAATGAAAGTGTATACGGTGCAGCTATTTTAAATGCTACAAACGATCAGGTTTTTAAACCTTGGGTGATCACCATGCTACTACGTTGGCATAAAAATGATCCAGTTAGCCAAAAAGAAATAGATAGAAATGAAGCTGCCTTTGATCACCAAGGAAATAGAAACCCTTTTGTTGACCATCCTGAATTTGTAGATAAAATTTGGAGCAATTAAACCAAATTAATATTAATTTGGTTTAATTGATATGTAACACATTGAAACCTCTGTTTAACAGAGGTTTATTCTACAGGGTAAATGGTAATTTCAATACCGGCATCAATTGCAGAGATTCTTAGCAAGGTATCTGATTTAATCGCCTGATTAAAGCACTTAGGTTTCCCCCCTGAATTAAAACCGATATCAAAAGTACGTTTTGAGCATGTTAACCATTGTTTTAGTGCATTCCTTGAGCATGATTCTAATTGTTCACATAAATGATTTATAGCTTGATCAGATGTTTTAATATCAGTATTTGATTCAATACGTGCAGATTGACGGTAATCATCTTTATCATAATTTAAGATAATTGCTTTTTTAGCTAATTCGCCAACTAATATGCTGATATCATTTTTTGATTCGAGTTCTAAATCAACGTTTAAGAATTGAATTTCAGACATTTCATTTTTTCCTGTGCTTTAGCTATTTACAGAGGTGGTTAAACCTAAAGGAGCTTAGGTATATAAAGCCTTACTTTACCTTAGTTATGGAAATGGCTCTACTTAATCTCTTATTTTTAGTTATGTTTTAAAGATGATATTATTGGCAAGTTATAATCATGATTAAGTTGATATTTTGAAAAAGCTTCTTTCATACCTTTTTTATTACTATTATTTAGTATTGTTCCACTTAACACTTCCTCACAATAGTTTTTCAACCATTTGAAAGTGCGGAACAGCGAATTACAGATGCAATAAACTTATGGATTAAAATATCAAATAAGCAGAAAAAGTTATTTAATGTTTGGGCGGGACAAACTAAGCCTCAAAAATTGTTATAGTGATTTTTTAGCTTTTTGTATCGACTTCATATTGGCTAAATTCTAATTGATGTTTCTTTGAGTAATACATAGCCTTATCAGCCATATTGATAAGTTTTGAAAGGGTTGATTTATAATTGTTGGTATTAGATGCTATGCCAATACTTACGCCAAATCCGAGCTCTAAAATAGTGTTATTTGTTTTATTTTTGATGTTTTTTTGAATGCGTTTTGCAATTAGCGTCGACTCTTCAATATTATCTAACAACATAAGAATAATAAATTCATCCCCACCAAATCTAACCGCTATATCTGAAGGACGTATCGATAATTTGATTTCCTCAGCGATTTGTTTTAATAAAATATCACCTCGTTTGTGACCTAAATTATCATTAATGAGCTTAAATTTATTTAAGTCCAAAAATAATAGCGCTAAAGGTTGTTGTTTTCTTTTACTGAGAGAAAGTAACGCCTCTCCTGCTTGATTTAAGTAGTTTCTATTATATAAACCGGTTAATTCATCATGGGTTGCAGCATAGGTGACTTGTTCTTCTAGCGTTTGTTTTTCAATCGCAACGGAAACAACTAAAGCTGCAATATCTAATATTTCTCGTTCTTCAGGTTCGGGAGTTGTTGGCTTTTGGTGATATATAGCAAAAGTCCCCAGTACTTTCTTTTTAGAGCATAAGATGGGAATAGACCAACAAGCATGCAAATTTGCTTGTTGTGTTAATGCTAAATAGTTTTGCCAGTTAGGATGTGTATTTATATTTGATGCTATCACAGGTTCTTTTAGGAAAGCAGCTGCACCACAACTACCCACCTCGGGACCAATTTCAATGCCATTTATAGCTTGGTTATAAAAATCAGGTAAGTTATTTTTAGTGGCGCAGTGCAGAGTTTGTGTTTTAGGGTCTAAATGTAAAATTGATGCAAAAGAATGAGGAATGCACTCTTCAACTGTTTCAACGACTTGCTGTATGAAAGTATCAATTTTAATTCCCAGTGCTAAATCTCGTAATAACGAATTGAATTTCCTATGCGCTTCAAGTAAATGTTGTAAATCTATCATGTGAACCTTAGTTGTAACTCTCATTTAAATTGTATACTTTTAAACCGTTAAAATATAGAGCAGAGAATATGAGGTTATTAATAATTGAATAAATTTAAAAAAACTCCTGCAAAATTTTAATTTGTTTCTATGCTTTAGCTATGTCCTAAAGAAAAAAGACAAATATGACAGTACATATTGAAAACGATCAAGAAATAGGATGTTTCATTATTGTGGCAACCGTTGTTGCGCAGCTAGATATCATCCTTGTTGAAGCTAAAAATCTATCTTTAGCAGCTAAAAATGCACGTGTTGTTGCAATTCGTGCAGGAGAGGCCGCTTTGGGTTTTAAATCCATTACCAATTTTATTGATGAATTCTCGACTAAAACGATTCAAACAACACAAGAAATTAACCAACATTCAAATTTATTATTTAAGCTTGCTTTAGAGCAGTTAAGGGCATCCCAGTTTGAGCATCATATTAATCGCGCATATTCATTAAATGATAAAAGTCATATTGAAATTAAAAAAATTAAAAATGATGCAACGCAAATTTTCAGAGAAAGCCTGACGCGATTTAATAGTGAGATGCAAGCTCTGACCCTACAATTTGAAGAAATAAGACAACAAATGCGCGCAGCAGAGTATATCGCAGTTACTTCAAGGGTTGAGGCTTCTCAAGCTGGTGAATATTGCGATAGTTTAGAGTCTGTATCGGATTACATTGCTTCAGCAGCATTGAGAATAAAATCAGCTATCTCGATTAACTTAAGCACCTTATCTCAATTGAAGCGTATAAAAGTTAGCGGGTAAGAACGAATTGATATTTATCTAGATTAATAATGGAATAAAAAATGAAATCAAGTGTAATTTATGAAGGAAAGCATCATAAGTGGGTTGTGTTTGGTAGAGATGAATCAAAGCCAGAAAAAATTGTAGATACCAATCAATATTTAATATGTACAGATACTGAGTCTATGTTATTAGACCCTGGTGGAATTGAACTTTTTTCACCTATGTTAACAGGAATTTTAGGTTATACAGATTTAAATAAATTAACAACCTTATTTGCTTCACATCAAGACCCGGATATTATTTCATCTTTAGGTCTATGGGATAAAACGATTCCTAAAGCAAAGCTATATGCTCCTTTGTTATGGGAGGGCTCTATTCGACATTTTGGTATGGAGAATATTAAATTTATGGCGATTAAAGATGAGGGAGGGGAAGTAAAGCTTGGTAGTAATACTTTTAGATTGATCCCCGCACATTATTTGCACTCCGCAGGTAATTTTAACCTTTATGATCCAGAGGCTAAAATTTTAATGAGTGGTAATATAGGAGGAGCACAAGAAAAAGGCGATGTGCCAATGTTTGTTGAAGACTTTGGAAAACATGTTGCATATATGGAATACTTTCATCGACGCTGGATGCCTTCAAATCGTGCAAAAATGAATTGGATAGCCAGAGTGAAAGAGCTTGAGATCAATATTATGGCACCTCAACATGGCAGAATATTTAAAGATGAAGATGTACAAGAGTTTTTAGCTTGGTTTGAAAAGTTAGATGTGGGTTGTGCTTAATAAGTTACGAGATAAGTATTTATACTTATTGTGATATATATTTATAAAAGATCTATTTATTAATAGGTCTTTTTAGTTTTATCTATGGAATTAAAAGAATAAAGAATAAAGAATAAAGAATAAAGAATAAAGAATAAAGAATAAAGAATAAAGAATAAAGAATAAATGCAGGGTATATACCAAGCCACTTCAAGATGTGAGGTTCAGGACTGCTGAGCAATTCATGATCTAGGCGCATCTTTGCATTAATGGTTACTCCCTTAAAAAAAGATGGAACAACGAGTATGATTTGCTCAGAAGTCCCTGTAAGGTTGGTTTATAAATACTTTATACAGCGTTATTGATTTTGAAAAGGGAATAACCATGTTCTTCAATCAATGCCTTGCCTAAAGCATTTCTAATTCCAACTGAATCCTGCATCTTGAAGTGGTTGGGGTATAGGTACTTTAAAAATAATAGGAATACCTAAAATGATTAATATAAGTTTATTGTCTATGCTATTGGCTAGCGCAACAATTCAAGCAGATGTATTGCATGACTTTGACCATGGTATAAATTATGAACAAGTGAAACTATCAAAAAATGAATATCAGTTAGATATTAGCTCAGGCAGTTACCAGCTCTTTAAGCAGCAAAGTGTTTTTTTACTACGCTATAGTTCGCAATTATGTAATAAACAAAATTTTACATTAGAAGTATTATCTGGGGTTCAAAAATTTGATGCTTTTCCTACAACCCCACGTGCTCTGCAGTCTAACTTAAAAGTAATTGTTACCTGTGAACAGAGCCCAAGTTAATTTTTTAAGTGTGGTTAATGCTTAGTTTTTATAACCCCAAGGTGCTGGTGGTGGTGTAATTGATTTTGTTAAATTAAAATCCACACTAAAGTCTCTGCCTTCACGTGTTAAACGATAGGTAAATTTTTCAGGGTAAATATACATGTGCCATGTATTAGCTGTTGATTGTGGGATACCAGATTTTATAAATAGCTCTTTAGAGTATTGATCCGCTGGAAATGACTGAGCTTGTGCCCAACCAGCATCCACTGTATGGCCACCATACATAGTTGAAGTATCTGGTGTACCATCTTTATGCCGATGATCATGTTTTAAAGATAAACCTGAACCTGTTTTAGTAATGATCCAAGTACGAGATGCATCTTTGCCAACATGAAAAGGTACTTGTAATTCAGTATCGTTACAACGACGTACATGCATTATTAAATTATTATTACTGAAGCTATCATTACTGCTTCCGCCAGAAGTAACTTTACCTAAAAATGCCTTACCACAATGTTTTGATATCGCATTAAAGAACTGGTCATGGCTGTCAATAGATACTAATGGTGATGGGTTTGCTAAAACATAAGTCGAACTTAGTATTAAAGATGTAAAGATGATTTTTTTCATTTTTGGCTCATATATAAACAATCAATACAGGCTAGCTTATAGATAAAAATATTTGGCGAAAAGCATTTTATCTATTTCTTTAAAGAAAGAAAAATAAATATTATTTTAAAGGCACTCAATTGCGTGCCTTTTTTATTATGGCGTTACACAATCTGGTATGATCCTTTATTATTTTTTAAAGATATTTTAGTTTAGGAATTAACCATGGATTTAGCACTAGGAACAAACCTCACATTACCTTTATTTTTACTTGATGAAACATTACAAAATAGAGACCCAGAGAAACCGGATTTTTCAATTGATATTATATTAGATGAAGATTTAGTTGCGCATATGTGTCAAGCCCCGGAAGCTGATAGCAGTATTGCTATTTATATCAATCAATATGAATTAATTAATATGCCAGATGAATTTAAATTATTCGGCGATGAGCATGTTTCTCAAATTCAAGTAACACAAGGCCCAAGTATTGCTGCTTTAGTTCAATTTCCTGATGGCACAACTTTTGTTTCACCACAAATGGATTTTTTACCTACTTTTGATATGGATGTAGAAGAAGGGGAGGAATAAAAGTAAATATCAGTTTATGTAAGATGAAGCGAAATTAATAATTATGGGCTTGATTAAAAGTCCTGTATCTAGAGGATAGTGCTTCAAATACCAACAAATTTTTAGCCGCTCAAACTAATGACTTTTCGCTGCTTGTGTAAGAGAAAACTAATACGTTACCTATTTTTAGTTAGCTAAAATATGTAACATCTCACAAAAATCACTTAGCGACAAAGGCAAAATTAGCAAGTATTAATTTACAAAACATCTTAAATTTGAAATACTATATTATTATAATTTTGTAAATAATTTGCTAAAACTTGATCTTTGAGTACATAGTGTTTGGCAAAATTAGTAATGCAATTATGTATTATAAAACGAGAACTAAAATGAAATACTTTCTAATTGTACTATTGTTGATGACTGGTGCCGCATCTGCTGAAAAACAAGTTAGTAAATGCATTAGCTCTTCAGGAAAAGTACGTTATACAACAAGAGAGTGTAGTTCTGGAGAGCGCGAAATTGCGATTAATAAAAATCAATCACTAATGCAATTTGCTCAAAACGCAAAGTCACATCTTACTGAAAAATCAGCAGAATTTAATAATTCAGATTTATCGTATTACCTCAAAGAAAACTTTGCCAATACAGATTGGTTTGAAAATGTTGAGCATAGCTTTTTAGAAGATAAAGAAGCAGTTGTAATTGTAAACAGTTTTAGGCTTCATAAGTTAGAAGAAATTTGCAATGCAACTATGGAGTGGATTGAGAAATATCCACATCCCAGATTTGAATTAAACTCTATGCGTCTTGAGTTTAATACAGGTGAAAGCTTTAGGGCACGTTATGTTATTGTGAGTGAATGTGATTTTGAATTAAGGTAGGGTATATAGGTTAAACTAGCACTTGACATCAAGTATTTAAAAAATAACATGCACTGAGCTTTCCTTAGCTGAGTGCATAATCAAGTTATATAAATTATAATTCCTCTGAAAATCCATAAATAGAGAATAAAAATGTCTGTAGATGCTAATAAAATTGCGATTATGCTTGAAATGCAAAATGCAATGAATACTAAAATTCACGCAAAGTGGTTTGAGCAAGGATTTGAATGGAATCGTGCTATTTGGGTTGAGTGTGCTGAAATGCTTGATCATTATGGATGGAAGTGGTGGAAAAAACAATCTCCAGATACTGAACAAGTAATTCTAGAACTTGTAGATATTTTTCATTTTGGTTTAGCATTGCGAATTAATGGTCAAATGAGTTATCAAGATTTAGCAAATTCAATTTTAGTTGAAATGTCGGAACCAAAACTTGCAGAGGATTTTAAACAAACTTTAGAGCTGTTAGCTTCAGCTGCGGTGACAAATAAAGAATTTGATGCTGCAGCTTTTGCTGGTTGTATGCAACAAATTGGCATGGACTTAAATGATTTGTTTCGTGGTTATGTCGGTAAAAACACACTTAACTTCTTCAGACAAGATCATGGTTATAAGGATGGTAGTTATATTAAAGTTTGGAATGGTCAAGAAGATAACGAACATTTAGTTGAAGTGGTTAAATCACTTGATACAGAGCACCCTGATTTTTCTAAATTAGTATATCAAGGTTTAGAAGACAGATACCCAGCTTAAAAATCTGTGAAACAGTACATTGTAAAATAGCCAATAGAATTTATTTAAGTTTATTGGTTATTTTTATTTTTTATTCTAAAAGCTGAACCCCAAAATACTTTACTATTTTATATGCAAGAAAATGAGTATTACATTAAATATATACTTTAGAGGCTATTATAGTGTGTTTAACTATATTTGCTGGGCAAACTTTTGTGCAGTAAAAGGTGAAGTTGCTGCTTGGTAAAAATCAGCAATACGCGCGGCACGTTCATTAATTGAAGTATCTCTTTGTAATAATAAATCTTCTTTTTCAGCTTGTTCTTCGGTGTTTTCTTTTAAAGATTTTTTATCTGATTTTAAATTATCATTTGCAGATTTTTCTTTATCTAAATCTGAATTTTCTTTAGCGAGTTCGGCTTGTGCTGAAGCCTGCTTTTGTGCCGCATCGGCTGCAATTGCGCGATCTGCACTAGAAGGCTCAGTTGGTGCGAGGGCGGCAGCTTGAACTTGCTGCATTTTATTTATTGTTGCTTGAGGATCATTAGCAACAACAGCTATATCAATCGGTACTTCACCGCCAACAGCATAATTATTGCCATCAGGACCTCGTTGATATTCATAGCTAGGTGAGCCTGCATATTCTCCACCAACAGCTGCATGTGCGTGTTCATGGTTACGAACTTCTGTATCTCTAGATTTTAGCTGCTTTACTTGTTCGAGTTCCGTTTGTTCTGTTTCTTTTTGTTTATTTTGCTGTTTCTTTTCTTTATCTTCTTGTTGTTTACTTTGCTGTTCTTCTTTTTGAGACTCGTTTTCTTTATCTTCTTCTATTTTTTTATTTGTTGTTTCTTCGCTTAATAAAATTTCTTGGTTTTCACTAACTGATTGACCCGGTTGTTTAGCTTTATCAGAGTCACCTGCTAACTTTGATTCAGCAGGGGACGCCTGAGGTTTCAATATTTCTTGTACTAGTTCCTTATTTTGATTATCACGGCGTGCAGTTTCTGTATGCACATTGGCCGTGTTTAAATTAATAGTTGGAAACGTAGTAACAATATTCATAAGCGCTTTTTAAACTCTTACATCAATTAAAGTGCCGAGAACTTCATCAGCAGTTTGAATTGTACTGACATTTGCTTGTGCATTAAATTGTTCGACTTTAAGGTTAACTAGCTCTTCATTTATTTTTGCTGGTGGCTGAGCAGGCTGTGCTACGACTTCATCATCACGAGCAGCCTCTATTGCACGCTCTCGGTCAATTTGATTATTTTGTTGTGCTTGTTGCTCTTGAGCTGCTCGATTGATATTTCGAGTAGATTCAGAAATTTCCTGAGTTGCTCTTTGAAACCCTTGTACGCCTGAATTTAAAGCGGGGCTAATAGCCATAAAAAATACTCCTTAAAAACAATCTTTCTAAACTAATTATCGCTCAAAAAACACACTAAATAAAGTGGCAGATTAAAATAACTAAAGACTATTGTAGATTTTTTTTTAATTTGTTAATTTTTAAGAATTTTTTTAATCAATTTTATGAAATCAGGTTTATGAGAAATAAAAGGTGCATGGGATGCTTTTGGTATTATTTCGGCACTAAAATTAGGATTTAATGCGTGTATTTTGGCAACTGCTTTAATTGGTACTAATGCATCTAAAGCACCAAATATGCCATATAAAGGCATTGATAGTTCTGAAAATAGCGAGCGTAAGTCTTCAGTTAATAAAAAATCTAAACCTATACTCAGTGCTATTTTTTGTGGTTCAGGAGCGCTTTTTATGGATTGCTTAAGTTGTTTAATATCTTGTTTTGCAGAGTCACTGCCCATAGCTTGAATAGCTAAAAACCTATCTATGGTTTTATTGGTATTTGTACTGAGTTGTGACATGAAAGCTTTAAGTACATCTGGCTTTATTCCAGACCAATTATCTTGCTCTGTGAAGTATGGACTTGATGCCACTAAAATCACTTTAGCGACTTTTTCAGGGTAATGTTTTGCAATATAAAGGGAGATAAGCCCACCTAACGACCAACCAATAAGTATACTATTGTCGGCTAATTTAGTGGCTATGTGGTTTGCTACATTTACTAAATTATAAGGCTGAGGGCAAGTAATTTCATTGCCAAAACCGGGTAAATCCAATGTTTTAATAGGCATAGATATTTCAGATTTAAGTTCTGGAATTAATAATTGCCAAACATTTTTGTTCATTCCCCAACCATGTAAAAAAACACATTCATTTTGCATATTCGATAAACCTTAACCACACTAAATTAGGCAAGATAATAACATAAGGGTCAAGCAGTGACTTTATTCTGGTTTATAAAATATATTGAAGATGTTTTTTTTAAGCACTCTTGTTTAATGTGCAGTTGTACAATTAAAGAACAGCCTAAATTATGTGAAATATGCTTGCTAGACTTGCCTAAATTATCATTGCCAAAAAAGGGAGTAAATTTATTATTGAGACCTGATATAAATCGGTTATTTAAAAAAGTGAAATTTGATAGTTTATTTGCTGCTTTATGGTATCAAGAGCCTAACTCTATTTGGCTCAGTAAGCTAAAATTTAATAATAAGATTTATTTTCGGCATGTATTAATCCAAATAATTCAATCGCAAATAAATATTGCATCAAAACATGAAAATTGGATTTGGCCTGACATGATAATAATTATGCCTTTGCACACCAGGCGTTTTAGCATGCGAGGCTTTAATCAAGTTGAACAAGTGTGGCGTGAAGCTTTACTTACACTTCCTGGATTTGATAGATCATTGTTAACAGAAGAGGTTTTAAAACGAACAAAGTATACAAAAGCGCAAACCAATTTAAATGCTAAACAGAGGCATAAAAATATAAGCTCAGCCTTTACAGTGAAAGGCGATGTTAATGGTAAAGTCATTGCGATAGTTGATGATGTAATTACCACAGGGACTACAATTAATGAAGTATCAGACTGTTTAAAAGCTGCGGGCGCTAATCATGTATTGGCTTGGGCAACCTGTTTAACACCGTTGCAAAAATAGCTTTAGTTAAATTAACTCACAGAGATTAATCTACTTTTTATTTATTTTAATTGATATTAAATAGAATAGGAACTCTATTTTTATGAGTTCAATAAGAAATAAATATTCAACATAAAAAAGGGCATGAATCATTCATGCCCTTTAAATATTAAATTAGCTATTATTCAGCACTTGCATTAAATGTTTTACCAAAAAATAATGCATTGCTTAATATACGACTTGTACCGTACCAATAACCTCTAAATACAGGATTATCCGTCATACCTATCACACGACCACGACCATAAGAATGCGCCATTAATGCAGCGGCACCAGAAATTTGCTTAACATTGTTATCATGACTAAAACCTGCCATTAATGGATTTTTATCGTAAATTGCAATGTTTACAAAAGGCATATCTACAGGCTCTAACAAAAAGGTACTGTTTTTAAATACCGGTAAGTCTTCACGTGGAATTGAGTATGTTAATGGATGAGACAAATCAATTTGTGTTTTATAAATTGCACCAGCAATACGTTGTTTTGCTGATAGACTATCTTTATCCGCATAAGTAAGTGCTTTGGTTTGAAATGTGTCAGCCATATCTTTAGGAGAGATATAATTCGCTTTTAAAATCTTATTATCAACTAAGAATTTAGCACCACCTTTATGTCCCCAAATAACACCGCCTTCTTTTATCCAGCGTTTCATCTTTACTTTTGTAGCATCTGTAAAATCAGAGTAACTCCCATTAACCATAATTACATGAGTATATCTATCAAAATCAATGTGGCCTAATCTGTCAATATCAATTATTGTTGGTGCGATACCTACATGTTGATCTAAGTAGTACCAAGTTTCACCAACTTCATATTGACTTGTACCTTTACCACCAATTAGTAGTACTTTAGGTAAAGTAACAGGTGCTAATTTACGAGAACCTAAATCGATACCTGTTGGTGTTAAACCCGATGTGATGCCAATAATAGGGATATTAAACTCAGCTTGTGCCTGAGCTAGAATATCTCTGAAGTTTTCAGCTGTTTGTATGCCTGCTGGTAAGATAATTGAACCCGCTGAAAAAGCATGTTTACCAGATGAAGTAACCGCTGACATATCACCTAATGCAACGCGTGCTTTAATGCCTTTTTTCAATAAAGAATTAAGCATTTTTGGTGCAGCATAATCATCCCATGAAAAACCGTAAGCATAATTATTAGTTAATTTATCAAGTACTTTAGCTTGTGGTTGAGTCCAGGCACTTTCTGAATGTTTTAAACCCCATTTGCTGGTTAAGTTAGCAAATTCAATATTAAAGGCGTGAGCAATTGTCCAGCCTGATACATCGTAAAACGTATTATCTTCGAAGTTTTTCTGTTCGCTAAATATTGCCTTTATTAAACGGTATTGCGCTTGATCTAAAGGAATATAATAACTGCTTTTTTCACTATAAGTTTTGTTGGCCACTTTTAAATCTTTATCGATTTTATAAGCGTTAATTTGATGTTGTTTCAGTAAGTTTAAAAACTTATTTAAACGTGTTTTATCGTTAGGTTCTGAAACTAAGTAACCATTTATTTTATCGTTACCAGCAAGCTCAGAAGCTTCGTTATAAAAATTATCTTGATAGTTTAATAAGTTATTTCTACCAGCTACAGCAGCATCAAAAGTCGATAAAGAGGTGATTAATTGGTTTTTAATTGTCGTAGGAAATTTTAATAAGCCATTAATTGTTTCCTGTTGATGACCACGAGAGCTTGCTTGCTCAAATAAAATACCAATAGTGCCATTAATATCTGGGTAAGTTGAACCTTTTCCGTAGTAAAAGTCATCAAAGCTTTCTTCGGTAAAATAGAGTTGATTTTGCTTGTCTAACGCTTTTGCGTGAAATACTGCAATGTCTTTAGTTAATGTTACATTGCGATCTGGAGTAAGTGGGTGCTTACGACTTGCAATGCCAGGCTGGAAAAAATAAGTGCTATGTGGGCCCATTTCATGAAAATCAGTTAATACATTAGGTTTCCATTGATGGAATTTAGCAACGCGTGCACGAGACTCTGGATGTTGTAATAAAAGCCAGTCGCGGTTTAAGTCAAACCAGTAATGATTTGTACGGCCACTAGGCCAAGCTTCAGCGTGTTCTCTGTGGCTTGGGTCGCTCGATAAGTTTTGGCCCTTATGCATATTTGCCCATTGAGCAAAGCGTGATAAACCATCTGGATTTAGAGAAGGGTCAATTAAAATCACTGTATTATTTAACAGGGTTTCAATTTCTTCGCCTTGTGCTGCTGCTAAATAATAAGCCACTAATAAAGAGGCGTTACTACCTGACGATTCATTACCGTGAACGCTATAACCCATCCATACAACCGCGGGATCATCTTTATTTGTTTTTACTTCACCATCACATAAACGAGTAATATGCTTTGCTTGAATTGCATCTATATTTTTTAATTTTTCAGGTGTGGTGATTGTAAGCATTAAAAGTGGGCGTTGCTCATGGCTATAACCTATGGTTTCAATGTTTATACGGTCACTTTTTTCGGCTAAAACGTGCATATAGCGTGCTAATTGGTCATGACGAACATGCCAATCACCCATTTCATACCCCAATACGCTTTGTGGTGTAGGTATACTTGGATCGAATTTAATATCCGCGTCAAAATAAAAATTAAGGGGCTTAGCCATAGCTAACGGGCTAAAAAGGACTAATAAAACAAAACGAAACAAGCGCATGATTAATTATTCTAGTTAAAGTGACTGATAACCTAAAATTAACATTGCACAATAATAAAGCCAAATTTTTACGACAGGTACTAGCGACAATAAGACGAGCGGAGTATGATATGCAGTAACCTAGTAATTTAGTCAAGTATACCGTCTTATGATCAATATTTCAGAAACAGCGCAAAGTCACTTTGCAAAATTATTAGCCGACCAGGCTGAAAATACCAAAATCCGCGTATTCGTAGTAAACCCGGGTACATCACAAGCTGAATGTGGCGTTTCTTACTGTCCTGAAGATGCAGTTGAAGATACAGATATCCATCTTGAATTTAATGGTTTTGATGCCGTTGTTGATGCCGAAAGCGCTCCGTTTTTAGGCGAAGCTGACATTGACTTTGTAACAGACAAAATGGGTTCACAATTAACTTTAAAAGCGCCAAACGCTAAAGCTAAAAAGTTAGGTGATGATGCATCATTAGAAGCTCAAATCCAACATATGATCGATACTGAAGTAAATCCACAGTTAGCAAGCCACGGTGGTCAAGTAACGCTTGTTGAAATTGCTGATGATATTGCTATTTTACAGTTTGGTGGTGGTTGTAACGGTTGTTCTATGATTGATGTTACTTTGAAAGAAGGCATTGAAAAAGAAATGTTAGCTAAATTCCCACAAATTAAAGGTGTTAAAGATGCAACAGACCATAATCCTGGTGAGCATTCTTACTACTAAACTGTGAAATTTAAAAATACAATATATCGCCTCGGTTCAACACCTAAGTTGAGTTTAAGGCGATTTTTTATTGGCATAGTGTTATTTGCCATTAGTGCGGGGCTAATTATCTTTGGTTACTTGCACCTTGCCTTATTACAACTCCCTGGCTTAATTCTATTACCTGTCGCTTTATATTTCGCGATTTATGGGTATTTAGGTATATTTGCCAATCGTTTTTCACAAATATTAAAAGACCGTGAAAAACTAAATCAAGATCTTTTCTAAACTACAGATTAATACTTTAAACCCATATTCAGCGCTTAAATC